>NZ_JAEHQE010000017.1:0-97365 GCF_016238545.1 Proteus sp. PR00208
CAGATAAAGGTGTCGTTGTTTCAACAGCGACTTGATTTTCATCTTTAACTAAAATAGGCGTTTCTTCATTCGTTTGAATTGAAGGTAATAACGTTGAATCATCAATCAGTTCAACTGAAATATCTGGATTAAATTCTAATCGCCCTTTTGCAATAGTAACAATAATGTTTTCAATGCCATAATGACGAAATGTTTTTCGTAATAAACTCAAATATTGGTTTAAATTACTGTTTGATGAAACTAATCCGTTATCATCCCAAACCCGTTTTAATACTTCATCACGATTAACAACTCCAGGGTGCTGAATAAAATAAAAGAGTAACGCATTTGCGGTAATAGAAAGATGTGTATCAACACTCTCTTTTTCTAACGATATCGCGCCATCCGTTGCGTCGTAATAAATTAAGGCATTTATTTTGTATTTCATTGTGCCCTCATTCATCCTGATTAAAATTACTGATTTGCTGTGTTTGCCATATAGTCAAATGTCATTTCAGATAATCGTCTAACTAATGCACTACGCTCTTCTTGTGAAATCGTAGGGCCTTCTGTTAATTCAGATAACCAAAGACCATCGGCAGCATAACGAATTAAAGTCCCTAAATAACTATTATCTAATTTATCGCCTTTGGCTAAATGTTCTAACATCCAATCTCGCCAGCATTTGCGCATAATAGGTTCATTTGGCATGGCTAAAGACAATATGGCTAATTGGCGACTTTCGTCTGACTGTTTTAAATCAGAAATATAAGTTAAATATGCGCGAGAAAAACGCCCCGCTTCAATAGGATCATTGTCCATAATAACGGCAATACGGCTATCCATAATACCTAATAAACGTTTAAAGACCGCGTGCACCAACTCTAGCTTTCCGGGGAAATGATGAAGTAGCCCACCTTTACTCACTCCCGCTTCTTTTGCTACGGCATTTAAAGAAAGAGACGCTATACCTTCATTAGCCACAATAATACTTGCCGCTTCCAATAATTGTTCTTGAACTCGGATAGGATCTTTTTTTCGGTGATGCGCAGTTGTATTCATACATAGGATGATACCGACCAGTCGGTATGTTCCTTATTGATCGAAATCAATCCCTTTTAGACTCAAGTCGATTAATTATAAATATTGTAGTTCACTTCACACTCCCTTATTTATTTAACTATATTATTTTTGAAAATATAAAATAAAAATATAAATATTGATTTCATCTTTATATTTATAAATTTGAGATAATAACAATTTGACTATTATCAACAAACAATAAACCATTAAAAATATTTACTTATTACTTGTCAATTTTACCCATTATTTTACTATTTAACCAAAGGAATACCTTTAGCCAAAGCATAAGCAGCAAGTTCAATAAGGATCTCAGGACTATTAAGCATGTGAGGGCTTCTATCAGCTTTTAATTGATGAATAATATCCTCTAATGATTGGTTATTTTCCCCACTATTATTTATAGTATCCATTATCTCCTTTATAACAAAGAACTCACTTGTTCTATTCATTCCATCAGTTCCATGAATAAGGAAGTTATAGTTGTCTGTCTCTAACTTTTCTTTTTCTATAAACTTAATCGTGTTTTCTAAGATAAAAGGATCCATTAATGTTCCAGCTCTCCAATTATTTATATGAACAAATTTAATATACTTTTCTTTATCTCGATCGCTTACATTATTAGTATATAATTCAAAATTTATAATAGGATAATTATCATACATCTCACTTTGTTTTTTTTCATAACTATTTCCTATTACAGCCACATCATTATTATTCATAAAATAATCAAAATACTTAAAATATTTAAATTTACCCCCATCAAGCATAAAAGAATTATTATTAACATTGTTTCTTTCAATTGATTTTATATCATTATAATTAAAAATCTCATTTTTATCAGATAAAATATAGACAACATCAATATTTTCATTTAACAACATTTTTAGATATTGATTTAATTCTTCCTTCGTATGTAATGGATATTCAGATAAAATAGCCTTATTCTCTGAAGGCGTTAATATTTCATTAGCTGGAAAAATTTGAGATGAATTTTTAATTAGTGTATTTTGACAAAATTGACTGTGCTTATTCCTTTGATTATCTACTTGGGTATATTTATCTTTAGGATAAACATAATTATTTAGATTATTAAGCAACTTATTACTTTGCTTACCAATTTCTTTAAGAGTTATATTTTCCAATTTAGATAAAACACTATTATTTATACCATTTAAATTCATTTTCCTCAGTTTTTTTTGATAGAAATTGAGTTTATCTGCCACATTCTCTATAAAATAAGGTAATTTCATTCCATTCATAGATGTATAGTAACTGTCTTGATTTTCTATAACATTTCCTCCATTCTCAAATAAAATATAATCTTTCTTATTTACTTCTCTTTTTTTACCATTCCCTAGCTCTGTATTTTCCTTTAAATCACTACAATTATATTTATCATTGCATTCATAAATGAGATTATCCATATCAACTCTATTATTAATATTTATTTCTTCTTTAATTTTCTTTAACTCTCTAGCAAACAGAATTTCACATTCAGGTTTAAAAGATTTATATTCAACAGAAGTATTTTTTATATCTAAAAGATATTCACCAGAAGGATGAGAATATCCACAATCACAATTTATTTCAGATACTTTTGGTAAAACTTTATTTTCGCCAATAGGTTCTAGCATGATTATTCCTTATTTTAAATAAATCCATTTCACATTCCATAGAAATAAAAAATCTTACCAAGCTTGGTAAGATTTTCATAAGAATAAAATATAAAGTGTTTTTTTATTTAAATACTGGCCATTAATGCCTGCTCTAAATCTGCAAGAATATCGTCAATATGTTCAATACCAATAGATAAACGAATTAAATCACGTGAAACGCCTGCACGTTCTAATTCTTCATCATTTAATTGGCGATGAGTGGTTGATGCTGGATGACATGCTAATGATTTTGCATCACCGATATTCACAAGGCGAACAATGAGTTGCAATGCATCAATAAATTTCGCCCCAGACTCTGCCCCCCCTTTGATCCCAAAAGAGAGAATACCCGCAGGTTTACCTGACATATAACGTACCGCTAAATCATGTTCAGGATGATGAGTTAAGCCCGCATATTTAACCCATGCGACTTGAGGATGACTTTGCAGATATTCTGCCACTTTCTGTGTATTTTCAGTGTGGCGATCCATGCGTAGCGCCAACGTTTCTAACCCTTGTAGAATTAAAAAAGCATTAAATGGCGATAGTGCCGCCCCCGTTCCACGCAAAGGAGCAACACGACATCTTGCTATATAAGCAGCTGCACCAAAATGCTCAACATAATTTACCCCGTGATAAGAAACATCGGGTGTATTTAATATTTCAAAGCGATCTTTATGTTCAGCCCACGGAAATTTACCAGAATCCACAACAATACCGCCAATCGAATTACCGTGACCACCAATATATTTGGTTAACGAATGAATAATAATATCCGCACCATGTTCAAAAGGACGGCACAAATAAGGTGTTGCAACCGTATTATCAACAATTAAAGGCACACCATGACGATGAGCAGCATCTGCTAATGCTTTAATATCAACAATATTCCCACTTGGGTTTGTTATTGTTTCGCAAAATACCGCTTTGGTATTTTCATCAATTAGCGCTTCAAGTGCAGCAATATCATCATGAGGAGCAAAACGCGCTTCAATACCAATTCGTGGAAATGTATGCGCCATTAAATTATATGTGCCGCCATAAAGCTTCGCGACAGAAACAATATTGTCACCCACTTGGGCAATAGTTTGAATAGCGTAAGTAATTGCCGCCATACCTGATGCCACAGCAACAGACGCAATTCCGCCTTCTAATGCCGCAACCCTTTTTTCTAATACGTCATTGGTTGGGTTCATTATTCGGGTATAAATATTTCCAGGCACTTTTAAGTCAAAAAGATCAGCACCATGTTGCGTATCATCAAACGCATAAGAAGTCGTTTGATAAATAGGCACAGCAACAGCTTTTGTGGTTGGATCAGGTGAATAACCGGCGTGAATAGAAAGTGTCTCAAGTTTCATAGCAATCCCTTTTTATTGCATTTGTTCTTATCGTATTACTTAGATACTAAATCGAAGTAGGATCTTTTAGTCTATAACTAATATAGATAAGCTGATATTCCACCTATCGCATAGTGAAATAATTTCAACTTCGATTAATTAACTGGAAGACGAATAAAATTCACTTCTCAATAAATACGCAATTTGGTTTATATTGAAGCTAATTTTTGTGCTATTTAGCCATTTTAAGTGGTTTTATCCTTTTTTGACGAGTGGCTAACCAGCAAATTAAAGAGCCACCAGTCACCATCATTACGCCTTGCCAAAATGAGAAAGAGAGTGCGGTAGACAATAATATTGATGAGAATGCAGTAGAAATAACGGGAGTAAAATAAGAGAGTGTGGCTAATAAGGTCACATTGCCTCTGATCATGCCGATTGTCCAAGCCGCATTTGCAAGCCCAATAGCCGCACCCGTTATTAATAGTAGTGTGATACTTTTTGTATTCACGATCCACTCTACTGGTGCTGAAAATAGGTATTGCCCCCACAATGCAAGTGACGTTAATAAAAAGAAAGGTACAATGCCGTTATTCCCGCCAGACATAAGGCGAGTTAAATTGCTATAAAACGCCCATAGAATGGCACCTGAAAACGCCAATATATAGCTTAATGGATTGCTTTGAATATTCTTCCATAAACCGTCAATTGTCAGCGGATTATCGCCACTCACAACCCAGACTAATCCACTAAATGCACATAATAATCCGACAATCAGTAAAATAGAGAATCGCTGCTTATTAAGTATTACGGCAAGCGCTAGTGTAAAACTAGGCCATAAATAATTCACCATTCCTAGCTCTATGGCTTGTGTTCTGTCTGTTGCAAATCCCAAAGCTAAAGATAAACAGACTTCATAAGTAACAAATAATAGCCCTCCCCAGAAAAGATAGCGTTTAGGAAAGCGTGATAACTTAGGTACACCTAAAATCAAAATAAGAAAGAGTGTACCTGTGGTATAAATCAGTGCGGCACCCCCTACAGCACCAAAATACTCACTAATATTACGAATTAAGCCAACAATGGTGCTCCAAAGTAGAATGGCAACAATGCCATATAATGTCCCTTTTGATGAGCTAGATATCATTTTTTTGCCTTCGAGTTCAAGATCCGGTCATTAGAACCGATATTAAAACAGAATCAATGTAATTGCTTTAATTACTATCATGCAAAAAATGAAAAACGAATAGGCAAAAATAAAAAGGAAATCTTGAGCAATGAAACATTTTGTTACAATTTATATTGAAAATAAAATATATTGATCCACTCCCCTTGGTTGTAAAAAAAGAGAGAAGAATTATAAATTGTAAAATTATGACATCTAATTTCAAAAAAAAATGAATTAATATTACTTCTATTTTTTTTTGAAAAAGCAAATTTAAATCTTTTATTTCTGTAAAAAAACATTCTATTTCGTTTCTTTTCCCCTCAATACGTGTAAATTTTTGTTTCACCATGTAAATATTTTTATCATAAAATATATATTATGAAACATAATGTTATACGTATAAACACCTTATCTATTTTGGATAATCATTATTTGACTGCAAAAAATACAATAAATATCAATCAGATAAATTCAAAATTAACATACATTATATAAACTTATGTATTTTCCCATTTCTTAACATTAATTTTTACCTATAGTTAATAGAATATCCGTAGTTTTTAACTATCGAACCTATCAAAAATTATCGTTTTAAACGATTTCTATAATTTTTTTAGCCCATCTATAATTTTCGCTAATTTGACTTAAGTGCAATATGAATTTTATTCCTGTTTAATGTGAAATTTGATCTATTCGTTCTTATTTTAATAGGTGTATTAATAATTCTATTTACGCTTCTCAAACCTATTTTAATCACTGCTTCTTCATTTATTAAGCAGGGTTAAATATAGCTTATTTTATTAAGCTAAAAACAAAGATATATATTGAAAATATAGGAACAATGCATGAAAAAGTTATTATTATCTGCCATTATTACTTCAACAATGGCAGTTATTGCAGCACCTGCATTAGCAGCAACTACCACCACTGTAAATGGCGGTTCTGTTAACTTCGAAGGTTCTGTCGTTAATGCGGCTTGTGGTGTTGATAGCAGCTCATCAAACCAAACCGTTCACTTAGGTCAATTCCGTGTTGTTGAATTCGCAGCGAAAGGTGATGAAACAAACCGTATTCCTTTTAGTATCAAATTAAATAATTGTGATACTACAGTATCAGCTAATGCTGCAATTACCTTCAACGGTACGGCTTCAAGTGGTGATGCAAATGCGTTTGCATTATAAGGTGCTAATTCAGCAGAAAATATTGCTTTAAAAATTACTGATTCTACTAGTGCCATTGTTGCACCAAACCAAGCTTCTACAACTCAAAAACTGATTGATGGTGAAAACCAATTACATTACAACGCCTCCCTTATTTCAACTGAAGATGCGGTTAAGGCAGGTAGCGCAAACGTCACCACAAACTTTATGATTACCTACTCTTAATTGCTAATTATTTTTGATTGATATCTTATTGCCAAGGACGGCATATTTTTCTATCAAAAATACAATTGCCCGTATTCATTACCTAATGTATCTTTATTATGAAAAAAATACTTATATTCCTTGTTGTTTTTCTCTTTCCATTATTATCTTATTCTAATGGTGTTTCATTGGGTGCAACACGTATTGTTTATAATTCTAATATTAAACAAACGAATCTTGTAGTAACGAATTCAGATAAAGAAAATAATTTCCTCATTCAATCATGGGTTTCAGATATCGATGGAAATAAAACAACTGATTTTATTGTTACGCCTCCTTTATATATTTTAGATGCCAATAAAGAAAATGCATTAAGAATTATGTATGTCGGTAAATCATTACCAAAAGATAAAGAAAGTTTATTTTGGATGAATGTAAAAGTTATACCTTCATTACAAAAAGGGCTTGAGAAAGAAAATACCATGCAAATTGCGATACAAAGTCGAATTAAATTATTTTATCGCCCAAGTATTTTACCGGCTTATAGTGAAAAATTTGCTAATGAAATTAAGTTTTCTTATCAAAATGGGGAACTTATTGCCACTAATCCAACGCCTTATTATATTACGATGGTAAATCTAGCCGTAACAGGTAGTCAACTTCCATCAAGTATCATGCTCAATCCTTTATCCCAATTAACATTGGGAAAAATAAATCGAAATGAAAATACAATTTCATTCCAAACAATTAATGATTACGGCGCACAGACCCCAGTATTAAAAAAAGAAATTACTCATTAACAATTACATCTGCTTTTAGCTTGTTGGTTAAAAATCATGGTTAATAAAAATACAGTTTGTTTTCTTTTTTCTGGCATCATTACGATTTCATTAATATTGCCATTTCCTTCATATAGTGCAAACCGATTTAATCCTGCATTTTTATCTGATTCACCTGAAGCAGTCACTGATTTAAGCTATTTTGAAGCAGGAAACAGTATTAAACCCGGTGATTATCCTCTGGATATTATTTTTAATAATGAATATCTACGAAATGAAAGTATTCATTTTATTAGCAATAATAAAAATGTGATCCCTTGTTTAAATAAAGCTTTTTTACAGTCACTAGGGATTAACATTAAGTTAATTACTGACTTTGATTTAAAATCAGAAAAAGAATGTATTGATATTTCGGATTCTATTCCTAATACCAGCGTTAATTATGATATTGAAAAACAAGCATTAAAAATTCAAGTACCTCAAGCCGCATTAAATCTCCAAGCACGAGGTTATATTCCACCGGAAAAATGGGATAACGGAATTACCGCAGGTTTATTAAATTACAGTTTTAGTGGTGCCAATAATTGGGGAAATTCTCATAATAATAGCTATTACCTTAATCTACGTAGCGGGATCAATATTGGCGCTTGGCGATTGAGAGATTATTCCACATGGAATTCATCAAATGGAAAGCATCAATGGGATCACATCAATACCTATCTTCAACGAAATATTGTGTCATTAAGAAGTCAGTTAAAAGTTGGCGATAGTTATACCTCATCAACATTATTCGACAGCGTTAATTTCCGAGGTGTTTCTTTAGAAAGTGATGACACCATGTTGCCAGATAGCCAACGAGGATTTGCACCTGTTGTGAGAGGTATTGCAAGTGGCAATGCCAAAGTTGTTATTCGACAAAATGGCTATGTTATTTATCAGACTTTTGTCTCTCCTGGTGCATTTGAAATTCGCGATCTTTATCCCACTTCAAATAGTGGCGATTTATATGTCTCGGTTGAAGAGAACGATGGAAGTAAACACGACTATATTGTGCCTTATTCTGCTGTACCTATTTTACAACGAGAAGGTCAAAAAAAGTTTGTTATTCAAGCGGGTGAAGTTCGCCAAGATAGCCAAAATAAAAAGCCTCGCTTTATCCAAGGTCATCTTATTTATGGTCTTCCTTATGACAGTACCGCTTACGGTGGTGCATTAATTACCTCTGATTATCAATCTTATGCGCTAGGTGTAGGTCGGAATATGGGAACTTTAGGTGCATTCTCAACGGATATCACCTTTGCCCATAGTAAATTACCTGATAATTCCACTTCTGAAGGGTACTCCCTGCGCTTTCTCTATGCCAAATCATTAAACCAATTTGGAACAAATTTTCAATTATTAGGATATCGCTATTCCACTTCGGGTTTTTATACGCTAGATGAAACACTTAATACTCGAATGTCAGGCTATCTCTATGAAAATAATAAAGAAGAACCATTACGCTATTTTAATTTACACAATAGAAAAAAAGGCAGTCTTCAAGTGAATTTATCACAGCAACTTGGAGATTATGGTTCTGTTTTCATGACAACCAATTGGCAAAATTATTGGGAAACCAATGAAAAAAATGTTCTGTTTCAAGCTGGTTATAACGGCAATGTAAAAGGCCTCTCTTACAATATTATTTATGGATACAACCGCATGATGAATAGCGGTCAGCGCGATCAAACACTCTCTTTGGGTATTTCGATTCCATTGCAATTATTAATGCCTTCAAGCTATCAATCCGTAAATAGTGCTTATCTCACTTATAACTATAGTCATAATGATAATGGTTATTCAGCACATAATGCCGGTGTAGCAGGCACATTATTTGAAGATAACACGCTCAATTACAGTGTTCAGCAAGGCTATAGTAATCAAGGCGGAAGTTATACGGGTAACGCAGCATTAGGTTATCAAAGTCGCTATGGCAACCTTAATGTGGGTTATAACTATAACAAAGAGGCTCAACAACTGAATTATAGCGTTGCTGGGGGGATGTTACTTCACAGCGAAGGTTTAACGTTAAGCCAGCCTTTAAGCTCAAATACCATTCTTGTTGATGCTCGCAAAACCGCAGACGTTCCCATCGATAATGCAACGGGGATTTATACCGACTGGCGTGGATTTGCCGTTATTCCTTATGCAACCGCTTATCGCCAAAATAAAGTCGCGCTTGATACCACAGCACTTCCTGATAATGTCGAAATTGAACAGAATATTCAGCAAGCTATTCCGACCCAAGGCGCTGTTATCAAAGTCAATTTTGATGCTAAAACAGGATATCGTCTACTCCTAACACTGCAGCGACAAGGGCGCCCACTTCCTTTTGGTGCCATAGCATCCGACAAGCAAAATCACCTATCCGGCATTATTGGTGATGATGGCTTACTTTACCTTTCTGGTGTCCCTGAATCAGGCGTATTAGATATTCGTTGGGGAAGTCGTGCGTCTGAACAGTGCCAAGTAAATTATAAATTACCTGAAAATCAACAAGATGAACCTTTTGTAAAAATGACACAGGAGTGCCAATAATGCATAAACTCACGCTTATTTTGGCTCTATCACTCCTTTTTATGACTAAAGGATATGCCTATGACACTTTAGTGCAAATTCATGCACGAGTGACAGGCAACACCTGCACCGTTGAGACAAACTCAGAAAATATTACAGTGAAACTTGGCGACATTGCGACGAAAGACTTCACATCAACGGCGATGAGCCAACAACGAACACCAGTTATTCCTTTTAGTATCAAATTAGTGGACTGTCAGCCAGAGGCCAGTGCGGTGAAAGTCAGTTTTAACGGTACGGGTGATCTCTCTGATAATACATTACTGGCGATTAATGATAATGGCGCAAAAGGTGTCGCTATTTCAATTATGGATAAAAATAGAACATCAATCGCAGTTAATGATAAAAGCCAATCTTATCCCCTGTTACCTAATCAAGATAATACCCTGCAATTTTACGCTCGCTATGTCGCCACTCAAGTGCCAGTCAGTGCAGGACAAGCCAATGCAACCACCACATTTTTATTGGAGTACCAATAATGAAACGTATTTTATTCCCCCTTACATTACTGGTTTCCCTTGTTTGTCTTCCCACAGAAATGGCATGGGCGGTGGCAGATCCTCTTGTAGTTTCACCGCCGCCAATGAATTTTGATGGCGCAGCGGATGGTACACCCACAGGCACTCCCATAACCTCAACGTGGATAGGTGAAACTTCCGTTTTTAATGGCTTTAAATGTGAAAATCAGTTCTTACAAAAATGTTGGGTAGAAACACTGTATGCCAATGCGTTAGGCTCAAAAATTAGTGGTATTTACTATTACGAAGGGGGAGATCGTTACCCAATTTATTCACTACCCGGAGTCAAAGGTATTGGCTATGCTTTTGGCCTAAAAGATAACAATGACAGTGTTTCTTATGTGCCAATTGATGTTAATAATGGTTCTGGTGCAGCCATTATTTATCCAGCGGCAGGCTCTACTGTTAACCATAATGTTGACCGCATTTCATTAAAAGGCAAAGTAGTGTTTGTTGTCACAGATGAACACTTAGAAACGGGTATTTATAATATTCCTTATACCGTTATCGCCAATACTTGGTCTGAATATGGTGGTGCACATAAAGGTAATAACACCTCTCTCGTTGCTATTAACCCTGTGACAATCACCATTAAAGCCAGAGGTTGTACGGTCAATACGAAAAATCTCACCTATGAATTAGGCGATATCTCAATGCGAGATATGGCAACCATTGGTTCAACGTCAAAAACACAAAGTAAGCCCATTTCTGTCACTTGTGATACCAATGTTCACCTATATGCCAGCATGACCGACCAATCTACCTATTCTAATAATACAGATGTACTCACACTAACATCAGACTCTGATGCTTCGGGTATTGGGATACAGTTTCTTTTTAATGATAATCCAACCCCCGTCGTTTATGGGCCTGATATCAGCGCGACTGGACAACCTAATCAACGTTTACTTCATATAACAACTTCTAATAACGAAAACTACACATTAAACCTGTCAACTCGCTATATCACGACTGGAACACTAAAACCTGGTAAAGCAAACGGGTTAGCCAGTCTGACTTTTTCTTATCAATAATGATTTGAATTTCTAAGGCTGATTAAATGATTGATAACAGCAAAACCATTAATTTTCGTATAGGGCAACGAATACGTCATTTACGAAAGAAATTAAAATACTCAGGAGCCCTTTTTGCTCAAGAGTTAGGAATAAGCCAACAACAACTTTCTCGTTATGAACGGGGAACAAATAGGATAAGTATTGAATTTATTTATCTGATTTCTGAAAAATTTGATGTTCATATTAGTTATTTTCTACAGAGCAATTATTTAATTAATATTGAACAACAACGCAAAACGCAAGAAAAAAATAGTCGACTTGTTGCTGAATGTTGTATAAAAAAATAATACAAGTCACGCTTATTTTCTTTAATTATCTTTGGCTTACACAACCTCTCTCATTTATTTTTATTGTTAACTTAATGGAAACCTTATGCCTTTTTCGACATAAAAAAAGCCACCTTTATAAAGGTGACTTTTTAGCAAATAAGATGCGATTAGCGTCCCGCTTTTAATTTTTGATAATAGCTTTCATACAACACTGTCGCATCACCCACATCATTTTGCCATTCGCCTTTATTGATAATCTCTTCTGTTGGATAAAGAGAATTATCTTTAGTGATCACATTTGGCAGTAGCTTTTGCGCAGCGAGATTAGGTGTTGGGTAACCAATGTTTTCAGCCACTTTTGCTGCGATTTCTGGGCGTAATAAGAAGTCGATAAGTTTATGCGCACCTTCGACATTTTTGGCATTAGCAGGAATAGCTAAGCTATCCATCCAGAAAATACCCCCCTCTTTTGGCCACACCATTTCAATAGGTGCACCAGCATCGCGAGCAATAAATGCAGAGCCATTCCAAATCATTCCTAAATTAACTTCCCCTTGCATATAAGGGTTAGCAGGATTATCTGAATTAAAGGCCAATACGTTTGGCATCAGCTTTTGTAGCTCTTTATAGGCTTCTTCAATCTCTTTAGGATCGGTTGTATTACCCGAATAGCCTAATTTTAATAATGCCATTTGGAAAACTTCACGGGCATCATCGGTTAATAACAGGCTATCTTTATATTCAGGTTTCCATAAATCTGCCCATGAAGTAATGCTACTCACATCAACTTCATCGCTATTAATACCAATAGCGGTCGCACCCCAAATGTAAGGAATGGAGTAATCGTTTTCTGGATCGAATGATTTATGTAAGAGGCTAGGATCGAGATTATCAAAATTGGTTAATTTTGATTTATCGATTTTTTGTAGCATACCTTCATGACTCATTTTAGAAATAAAATAAGTAGAAGGAACCACCAAGTCATAAGCACCTTCTTTATAGGTCTTTAACTTGGTATACATGCTTTCATTGGATTCATAGGTGGAATAAATCACCTTAATCCCAGTTTCTTTCGTAAACTGTTCAAGCAGACCAGGCGGCACATACTCCGTCCAGTTGTAGAAATATAATGTCTTACCATCATCAGCCGATGCTGTGCCGATACTTAATGCCATTACGCTGGCAGCAAGTACTGAGGACCACTTTTTCATTTATGTTTCCTTCAGTGGTTGATGCGTTAATATCAAATAGGCAGCGAGCCTACCTCCAACAGATTGGTCTTCAAGACCCCAAAAAGTACGAGAAACTCGCACTAATGCATGTTTACGCTTTGCCAGTTCTGTCTCTTAAGATCAACTGACTAATTAATACTAATACTAAAGATAGACCTAAAAGGATGGTTGCAAGCGCATTCACTTCTGGCGAAACGCCCACTTTTACCATTGAGTAAATTTTCAGTGGTAAAATTTCATAGCTTGGCCCTGTCACAAAAGAGGAAACGACAACGTCATCCATAGATAACGTAAAGCTTAATAACCAACCTGAAGCTACTGCTGGCATTGCCAGAGGCATAATGATTTTACGTAAAATAGTAAATTCACCTGCCCCTAAATCTTTAGCAGCTTCCAGCATTTTTACATCAAACCCACTTAATCGTGAATACACAGTCACCACAACAAAAGGCAGGCAAAATGTAATATGTGAAAATAGAAGCGACCAAAATCCTAATGAAACACCTAGGATCATAAACAGTACAAGTAACGAAATCGCCATCACAATATCCGGCGACATCATGACGACAAACAACATACCACCGACAAATTTTTTGCCACGAAAACGGTAGCGATAAAGTGCAACCGCCGCTAATGAGCCGATTAATGTGGCGAATGTCGCAGAGGTGACCGCCATTGTTAATGAATGTCCTGCCGCTTGAAGCAGACTGTCATTATTAAATAAAATGGCGTACCAATCTGTGGTAAAGCCTTTCCAGTTGATCCCGAAACGTGATGAGTTAAAAGAGTTAACTATCAGAATGATGATCGGGATATAAAGATACGCGTAAATAATGGACATAAATCCACCACGCAATAACCGTCCTATCATTCTATTTCTACCTTCTTATGCAGTAGCTTCACGGCTCGGTAATACACAAACAGCATTAATCCCATCACCAATGTTAAACAAATACTTGTGGCTGCACCGAAAGGCCAGTCACGAATATTTAAGAATTGGCTCTTAATTACGTTACCAATTAATAAGTTTTTCGCACCACCCATTAAATCAGCAACAAAGAATAAGCCCATCGCAGGTAACATCACGAGTAAACAACCCGCAATAATGCCCGGCATTGTTAATGGAATAATAATACGAATAAAGGTTTGAAATTTATTAGCACCTAAATCGCGCGCTGCTTCTAAACAAGGTTTATCTAACTTTTCAATGCTGGAATATAACGGTAATACCATGAAAGGTAATAAAATATAAACCAGTCCCAGCACAACGGCTTCTGGGGTATAAATAATTCTGAGTGGCTTATCAATAAGTCCAATCCACAACAGGAATTCGTTAAAATAACCTTTCGTACTTAGGAATATTTTTAATCCATAAATACGAATAAGCGAGTTTGTCCAAAAAGGTACAATCAATAAAAACAACATTAATGGCTGTATTTTCTTAGGCATTTTTGCGAGGAAATAAGCAAAGGGATAACCTAATAATAAACAAGCTAATGTTGCGACTACCGCCATATTAATAGAATGCAGTAACACTTCTGCATACATCGGATCAAATAAGCGATAGTAGTTATCGAGTGTAAAGACCATCTCGACAAGGTTGGCATCATTACGCGTTAAAAAACTGGTCGCAATGATCATGATATTCGGCAAGAAGACGAACAGCATCAACCAACCCACAACACCAGTAATAACGATGTTTTGAAATAGTTTACGTGTTTTCTTCATCTGCCAGTACGACCTCCCAGCTTTCAACCCAAGTTACTGCAATTTTTTGGTCTAACGAGTGATCAACATCTGGATCATCTTCATTAAAGAATTCACTGACCATCACCACCTTGCCATTTTCCATTTCAACAACAGAATCTAGCGTCATGCCTTTATAGTTACGTTCACGAACATAACCAATTAACCCAGGAAGGTTTTCAAGATCGTGAATTTCTTCAACACGGAGATCTTCAGGTCGAAGTAATACTTTGAGTTGCTGATTTTGTGTCACAGGTAATGTGGTATAAATATCACATTCATGACCTTCAACATCAGCACGAATACGTGTTTCATCAATACGATGGAGCACACGCGCATCAAAGATATTAATTTCACCTATAAATTGCGCAACAAACAGATTTGTTGGCTCTTCATAAATTTCACGCGGAGTACCATCTTGCTCAATACGCCCTTCACGCATCACCACGATCCGGTCTGACATGGTCAGCGCTTCTTCTTGGTCATGAGTCACGAAAATAAAGGTGATCCCTAATTTACGTTGTAAGGCTTTTAATTCATTTTGCATCTGTTTACGTAATTTGTAATCCAGTGCAGATAATGATTCATCAAGCAATAAGACCTTTGGTTTATTCACAACAGCGCGCGCAATCGCAACACGTTGTTGTTGTCCACCAGAAAGGTGTGCTGGGCGACGTTGTGCGAAATCTTCAAGTTGCACCATACGCAATGCTTCTTCAACGCGAATATTAATCTCATCAGCAGGTGTTTTCTGCATGCGAAGACCAAATGCGACGTTTTCAAAAACAGTCATATGTGGGAAAAGCGCGTAACTTTGAAAAACCGTATTTACAAAACGTTGTTCCGCTGGGATATCCGTAATATCTTGTCCATCAAGGATAATTTGCCCATCGTCAACGTCTTCTAAACCCGCGATTAAACGCAAAACCGTCGTCTTACCACAGCCCGAAGGACCGAGGATGGTTAAAAACTCGCCATGGTTGATAGTGAGATCGAGGCGGGAAATAATTTGTTTTCCGTCGAAACCTTTACTTAAGGATTTTAATTCGACAACTGGTGTCAGAGATGTTTTCTCAGTCATTTAAGGTAATACTCTATCCCGAAGAATAATGCAGATAGAACCGCCACTGGAAAAGACTGTGTGAGCTGCCGGAGCATTATGCTCCACAGAAGCCCAAAACCAGCGACGCCGTATGTATAGTACAAGCGGAAAATGATAAACGCAGTGACGTGAAATTGAAAGCAAAAAGGTGCATAAACAATGAAAAACTATTCATATTTAAGTTTTTCATCATAAACCATGCCCTTTAGGGTTTATGCTAAAAACACAATAAAATCATAATGCTATTAATTTATATAAATCGTAAAAATCGATTAAGTTTATAATTAAATAAATTTTCTCTTAGAAGTTGTCTAATCGCCTTATTTTCCTATAAAAACTTATTAGCTCGTTTATTTGCAACGCTATTTTATGGTCGTTGTTTATACAAGAAAAGTTTATTAAATTACGCTTCTTTTTATATTTTCATCTTATTATGATGATAAAAACTTTATATATCATATAGATGAAATTTAAATAACACCTCCTAATATTTAGGAGGTGTTAAGGGAATTAATACTATTGTACTTAATGACGTTTTATTAATTTTTTTAAATACAAAATTGCGTTGTTCACATTTGGTAAAGGGCCGATTTTGTCATTTAACAGTGGAAAAGTGCCTGTTCTAATTAATAAGTCACGCATTTGTATCGGCGTTAACACACTGTTTGTACGGTCTTTATACCAAGATTGGATCACAGCAGCGGCTCCCGCAACTAAAGCACTGGCTGACGATGTTCCACTAAAATTAGCGGTATAAGTATGGTTATCATCACTTCGAAACAGATCACCATAACCCGCTGTTGCAACATCCTCTCCCCACGCTTGTACATGAATAGGTGAACCATGCGTTGAGAAAGGTAATCGATTTAATGTATAAGGCGAACCTGCACCAACACGTATTGAGTTATTATCATGGCGTTGTCGGTAACTTTCATAAGCAGGTAAATCCAGATCTACGCCCCCATTACCTGCTGCCATAATCACAATGATCCCAGCATCTGTTAATGCGCGAGTCGCTTCCCAAATATGCATTTCATAATCCGCAGGTACATAAGCTTGATGTTCACAAATTGTCTGCATTTCATATAAAACAATATCACCAGCATGTAATATGCGTTTACTCGCAATAATCGCATCAATACGCCCACAAGTTAATTCAGAGATGGCATAAAACATATCTAATTTATAAGCGAGTCCAGTGATCCCTTTACCATCATTTTTTCCCATTATTAATCCCGCAACCGCTGTACCATGATCTGCCTGACTGGTTTTTTCATTAAATGGTAATAACGACGTAATATTATCCGTTGATAAATCATGATGAGAAAGATTGAAATCCCATTCAATATCAGCGACTTGTATTCCTTGCCCATATGCTTCTTGCTTCCATGCTTCACAAATCCCTAATCCTTTAATTTTATTAATATTCACTGTTTTTTCTGGCGTATTTAAGTATTGCTGATATTGAGTAAAATCAGGCGTAATATTAGGAGGTTCAATAGGTTGTATCGGTACCGTTTGTACATATTCAATATCAGGGTGTTGTTGTAATATTTTAATCACTTCATCTAAAGAATAATGATTATTCTCTGGTAAATTAAGGTAATAATATTTATTTAGATCATTAAAGTTTATTGTAATAGAATCTATATAATTTTTGGGTGGTAATTGATGAACAGATGATATTACCGGAACTAAAGGTATATTAGTTAAAAGGGAATGATGCATTTCATGGGAAGTAGAAAATGACAGTTTTTTATTATCATAATCAAGATTATTTAATTTTATAAGGATCTTTCTTTTAATGTTCATATTCAATGCTCCTCTTTTTATTTTTTCGCTTTATAGCGTAAAACCTTGAGCAGTGACTATTTCCATTTTTAATAGAGATAATATAAATAGGCTATTTTATAAAAATAAATATCAAGTCTATGTTCTAAAAAATAGACTTAATATTATTTGAATGATGTTCATTAACTAAAATCAATATGTAGGCGTAGTTTTCCACAACAATCACATATAACGGTATCATCTGTGATAAAAGCTCCTGTTTTTATCGGTTCAGGATGATATTTAATTTAAAATAAGGCAATGCTCTTTTTTCTGTTGGCATATAAGTTCCTATTTTGTTGTTTCTGACGACTCTTCTTGAGTTCATTAAAACACAGATCCACCATGCGTTAGTTATTCTCTATGCTATAATGCGCCCTCATTTTCTACCCTCACAAAAAAATAAGGGTAGCAACGCCTAAATAGACGAAAGAATTACAGCATGTCAGAAAATACAGAACTCAATAAACCAACAGAAAATCATCGTGTTAATAGCCATTCAAATACATATAATTTGAACCGTTTCTCTGTTGCGCCGATGCTCGATGGAACCGACCGAGTTATATAATCAATCAGTTATCAATTTCTGGTGCGCTATTGGTGTCCTGATTTTATATCACTTAAAAATACCAGAACTCAAATCAATAAAATGCTCTAATGACAACTTACCTTCAAACTTGTCTCCATATTCCCGATTCATTGTCTGCATGTCTAATTTGAATGATATATTCTTAAATTTACCTGATTTATTTATAGGAATTAATTTATTATCTAAAAAAAACTTAATAACTTTTTTATGCCCTTCAATGTCATCAATATTTAAGTAAAAACACGCAACTCCAGATTCAGCATTATTCGTATATTTACAATGCTCGACTACACTATTTAAAATTGCTTTTTGACATATTTTATCTGTGAATTCCGCATCATTAAAAAAATACATCCACTTACCAATTTTGTCGTTATTTGTGTTATTACTTTCATTTTTAGATGAAAAATAAACCCAAAAATCATTTTCTCTAATCTTCATAAAACACCTAACTTATACATGATAATATTTTAGTGTAGCACTCTAATTATTATATTAAACTTCCTCTTCTTTTTGTCTACGTTCCTCTTCCACTTTCTGCGCTTCTTCCATCTCACGCATTCTCACGTTATAGATGGATTGCTCAGGCATCTGCACACGAACGGAAATAAAGCGACCGGCTGGAATATCAATTGGATCCCCGTTATTGAAACCGTCAATATCATTACGGGCAAACTCAAGCGCACTAGGGTGAGTACGGTGATACGTTTTAACGAGAATCGAACCGTCTTTGTTAACTTTAGAGTTAACCCAAATTAACGGTTGTTTATTAACATCGAGAGGAATTTCAATACCGCCGTCAACACCGCCCCATCCTGCGTCTGAATTAAAACCTAGCACACCTTCAATGAGATATTCACCCTGAGCTACTCGAGTAACCGTAGAGCCTTCTGATTCGTCGTTAGTTGTAAATGCGCCATCGGAGTTGATGTTAACGATTGGAGAAGCTTTTTTGATGAACCCTTGTGGATCTGTTGTTGTATTTGATGTAGAAAGTACAGTTTCTATATCCCTAATAGCCATGCCATTTTGAGTTCTGAATGTTTTTATTGCCTTTAGAGTTGGGTTGTAAAATATTCCACAACCATACTGCGGATCGGCTATATGTATACCGTATCCCCACCCTAGAGTTTCACTACCCCCTGAAATTGAAAAAAATTTAGTAACATGTGGATTTGCGATTTCACTATCTTTTATATATCCATTGAAAGTGCCTAAGCCATAATCACCACTCCTCATCACTGGTTTACCATTTATTACGCATGCTGATTCAGTTAAAACAATAGAGCCTCCGTAGCTAATATCCAACGCATTAACATAACTACCACCACCACTAGACCAGCCCGCTATTTTAAATTTATCATTATCACCTTCTGTGCTCATTCCTGCTCGCCAGCGAATAACCCCACTATCAGATAAAAATGCTAACCAAGACGCTTGGTCTTTATTTCTCTTCAATACTGTTTTATCAGCCCCAGTGTTAGCTAGTGTTAAATTAGCCGATGTTGTTAAATTACCAGTAATTACACCGCCTATTTTATCCAACTTTCCACTAATATCCCCCTGCATTTTTTTAATACTATCGAGAGTGACAATTTCACCATTCGGCATTTCAATTTTTGTCTGGCCCGTTTGAGTCATCCATGTATTCATTGCATCAAGGAAATACTCAACATAACTATTAATAGCGACCATTGTTCTTGCTGCATCACTATTATTATCTGGCTCAGTAATATGAATTGAGAATGTGGTGTTAGTTGCTGTTACTAATGCGGATTGTGCTAATACTAATTCAGTATCGGAATTAACGGATTTAATCATGTACGGAATATTCGTATTTCCTGATTTAATTAAAATCGTCATTCCGATATTAATGGCGGGATTATTATTTTTAAATTTAGTGCCAGTGCCTTTGACAATAGCAGACCCTGACACTGTGTTAACAGTGCCTGTTGTGTATATCATGGATATGTTTTCCTAGAGGTATAAATGAAGAGTTAATTAAATATTGAAGTAGTCGCTGAGTTCTATGCCGTATATATCAAATTCTATTTTAAACGCATTACCCCCATCAGCTCCCCATGGCCCACCGTACTCGGATCTGATACTGTATATGTCATCCCAATAGACATTATTCCCGTCATTTCTAAAACCAAATCCTGTCCGCATATAGATAACATCATCTCTATTGCTTCCCTGTATTCTCCAGTTAACGAATTGTGCATCTGGAATAATCATTGGTTTTTTGAGTTTAGAAAACGAAGCTCCATTTCGATTACTAAATCGCGTTGTCTCTCCGAGCTTCATGGGTTTGTAGTTAGATGAAAATGTAATTTCTTTTTTATCGTTATAAATCACAATGCCATATTTTGGAGGAGTTAAAGTAAAGTTAGTGCAAAATATAACAACATACATTTCACATGAACCACTAACAACTAAACCCCTTGCTTTATTATATGAGAAGACAGTACCTGAATTTTTCGGTCGCACGAAAATAATGGGATTCATTTCATCAGTAATATTTGATGGCATTCTCCAGCCATTATTTTTACCTGCATTTATTTGTACGATGTCAGCAAATACACAATACCCTCGCATTGAGGGCGTTAATTCACTAATACCATTCATTCCATGTAGACGTATTCCGTATGATTCACTATTTGATTTTGGGTAACCATAAAAATCAAACATGAATTCTGGGTCTCTTTCGTCATCTTCTGAATCTACTCGCGATCCGGCTGGCCTTTCATCAACATAAAAATTAAAATTATCACCGGATATATTATACGCTGTTACATTTGATGAGAACCAATAATAGGAACCGGGTATTTTGTATGTCCGAGATACCACTCTTGGGATAATAATAATATTGTACTTTCCATATTCAGGAATATTGTGCTTCATTGTATTCCACCCTTCATTTATTGGGTAGAAATGGTTATTGTACCACCCTATTTTTGCTGAACCTAAATACCCCATAACCTGATTATCATCAGCATCTAAATAATATTCGTTGCCTATATCTGGTTTAACATAAACACCATACATGGTTATCTCCCTTCTATTTTTCCTATTTCAATCCTAATTTCTCCTTGAGCACCGTAAACCGCAATCCGTTCATTGGTGATAACGGTATGCGCACCCGTTTTATTTGTTCCTATATCTAATTCACCCCGGAACGTTCCTTTATTCATTTCAATATTGCTAGTTTTACCGTCAATCAAAAAACCATCCTTACCGGGTACATAATCACCAGATTTAATATATTCGGTAACAACAACGGAATTAAGCCATGCCTCGTTAATAAAGGCCTCACGCATAAACATCTGGCCGTTTTTAACATACATGAATAATTCCATTTTTCCGTTACTTGGGTTGTACCACGCAAAATTATTAGCATTATAGCCTATGAAACTTTCGAGCTTTCCATTCTTAACTTGAGCACTAATGACCTGACCTGCTGCATTGTATTTAGTGCCGTTATGAACAATCGTGATATTGATGGAATGAGTGACAACACCATCACCAGATTGACTAAATTCAGCCTGCATTTTTTGCTGTATCATTCCCTCCTGTTCATCAAACTTAGCTTGAACTTGCGTTTTATTTTCAGCAAATGCCTTGTTTGTGTTAGAGATGGCCTTAGAGTTTGAAATGATATCAGCCTGAGCCTTATCCATTTCTGTGCGGACCTCAGTAAATCGCTGACCAAAAGCTTCGTCAAGTTTGGTAATTGACGTTTGAGTTTCTTTAATTGCAGACGTGTTATCACCAACAGCGGAGTAAATTTCTTTGACTTCCTGCGCCCAGGCTTCGTCTTGAGTTGCGTTAGCCTGCCATAGCTCACTAATGCCGGCTTGAGATTCAGCATGTTTTATTAGCAACTGCCTGAAATTACGATGACTTGCGTTACTTAAAATAATTGCGGTCTCAGCATTCCAATCAAGCTTATTATCCAGCTCTTTAAACGCATCCGTTTCTCTAACCGTGTTATCTAAATCATCAAATATGTCGTCTGGCAATGAAACTGGAATACCTGAAGCTTCTACAAATGCAGATTTACCATAACTATTGATCGTTCGGATATAGAAATAGTAAGTGTGTCCCGCTTTTAAATTCTCTTGCGTCCAGAAATTCCCTTGACCAACTTTGTTTGTTTTGGTGATCACCTCATTTTCAGAAAGATTAGCGAGTTTCTTTTCACTAAACCAAAACTCAAAAGTATAACCAAATACAGCGCTATCCCCCTGTTTAGGATATGCCGTTAAACTGAACATACTCGGTGTTATTTCAACGCCAATCGGTGCAGGCGGTGCCTGAATAGCAAAATCACTAATAGCAGGCGCAGACATGGCGCCGGCCACATTAATTGCTCTCACCTCAACACGATAAGTGCCTCTTGTTAAACCGTTTATATCAACACGCTCACCCGGTACCTGAATAGACTGTATAACCTTTCCATTCTGGAGAATATTAACCGTGTTATAGCGAATATCCGATGCCACGTTCTGCCATGAAATATACCCTTGAACAATATCGGTGACAGCAAGAGGAATAAAGGCTAGGTTGATAGGTGCGGGTACGCCACCAGTGGGTAGTTTAGTGAATGGAGGTCTAACAAAAGGTTTACTGGCTAAGTCTTCATAGATATAAGAACCATCTTCTTCGAGAGTAATCTCTACCCCCTCTGATGGGTGAAATTTCCAATCAGCAATACGAAATTCTAAATCACTGATCCCCAATGAAGGTAATTCGAGCTTGATAACATCACCGGGGCGATAAGCGTAGCCATCTAAATTCATTCGCAATTGAATCCGACGGCCAGCTCGTTTTTTACGTAAGTAAAGGTTGGCTAGTCGATTAGCTTGGTATGGGCTAGTAACAAAGCGATAGTCCATATTCTCTTTGATTTCTAAACCATCTTCCTCTATCCATTCATCAACAACCACTGGCTCAAAATCGGTTTTGTTATATTGCTGTTCTGCATCGACAAATGTACCGTAAATTGCATTGGTTGCATCACGCAATGAAAGTTCAGGCGTTACAGTCACTGTATCGATAATTTGTGATTCATCAATTGTGAGTAATGCGGGCCCATTATAAACTTGCATCATAATGCCATGCTTACCCGCTATATAAGTGGGTTCACCAGCAATGCATTTATGCATCATCTCTAATACAGAGGCAGGACTTTCTTCAAGTTCATAAGCGCCATTTAAGGTATATCTAGGCTCACTTTTTCCATCTGGCGTTTGTACGGTTTCATCACAAATATCTGCTGCACTTTTAAATGCATCCCAATCAATATCGGAGTCTGGAACACCTAAGTAATGCCGATAGTAATCTAATATGATCAAAGCACCGTTATTTGACCATACTGTTTTCTCATTGCGAGGATCGTAAATTTCTTTTCCCCATAGTTCACTTTTAACATTAGGCACACCATAAGGGAACTTTTCTTGATCAAAGCGTAATGTTAAGCGTAACCATGCAAGCCCTCGACCAATCATATCCTCTTTCCATGAAGGGGCATGTTTTAATAGGTATGGATCCGCCTCAGTTCTACCGTTATGAAATTCGTATTGTGCGCTGTCGCCTAAATCTTCAATTTTGTCATCATTGAAATAAATTTGACCTAATTTATGAATGGGATGAGATGCAATCGCTAAAGCCATGTAGAGCTCTTCATTTTCGTCTTGCTCGCCTTCCTCTTCTTCAGCAAAGAAAAGTAAGCCCGACATCATTGTTTTGCCTACAACGACCGTTTCTGGTGCTGATGCTGAACGTAGCATTTGCTTACGTTCGGACTGATCCCGATAACCTGAGCCAGGTACTTTATCTTTAAAGATAAACGCACTTGCTGCCTGAACAGCGATACCGGCTACAATTAATGCGGCACCCAAACCACCTGTGGCAATAACCCCTGCTATCATTAAGCCAGCAGAGACAACGCTTGTGACTGTCTTACCCATTTATTGTACTCTCCATGCTTTAATTGGTTTATTGCTCACCGCACGAACGCCATCTGTTGAAACAGCCCATAGTTTACCCGCCCACAAAACACCTAATGTATTTCCTTCATCCCCTTCAAACATCACAATGTCACCACGCCCTGCTTCGTTTGTTGGAACTTCATCAAAAAAACGGCTCACAGCGCCGTCCAATGTCCCAAACTCTTTTTGTAATACTCTGAATGCACCTGTCTTTGTTTTGTAGCGTCCACGAATGCTTTCGCAGGGATCGAAATCACAAACAGCAATGACGCAATCAGATGCAAACAAACAACAATCATGCTCACCCCATACAAAAGGGCGATTTATGGCATTCTTTAAAGTTTCAGGAAGGCGAGTAGTCCATTGTTGGTGTCTCATGGTTTTCTCCAGACAATAAAAAACCCGCCGAAGCGGGTTGACGAAAAAGTGTATTTAATTACTTTTTATTTCTAGTTTTTTAATTAAACGCTTTTTATATTCTTCTAGGTTTTTTATTTCACAGTCAATTTTTTTACTGCTTTCTTCTAGATATTCTTTTGAGTGCTGCTGTAATTCTTCAACTGTTTCTACTCGTCCTCCTTTTAAGTTTTCTATTTCTTCATTAGTATATTTAGGGCATCCCTCATACCATTCCTTATTGGAGTCAAAAGAATAAGTTGAAGCAGAAAAGCAGAATAATAACGTTGCCGTAATAAATATATTTTTCATAGCAAACCTTTAATCATTTATAAATAAACGCAGGTGCATTTTTCTTGCTACCCCAGTAAATAGCCCGATCAGCCATCTGCGCCACATAACGGAATATCCTATCTCCATTTTTACGTTTAGACCATGACTCATCAGTAAATCTGTCGGGTAATCCATAAGACCAACGTTCGAAGCGGTTTGAAACAGTAACTGCTATTTCATTCTCTTCACCCGTTGTCACTCCAATGGTTGATATTTGGCCTGCAAATAAAACCTCAGCAAGCGCAGGTTTTCCTTCTTCATTTAATGCAACTAACATCAACTGTGCATTTCGCCCACGAACCCGCTCGTTCATCACTTCTCCAATCAAGGAAGAATCGAAGCCTGAGAGTTTCATAATGAGTTGTTGTGGGCTAGTGGTCATATTTTCACCCACAGACTCAATGGCACCAAATTGCCCTACACCTTGGTAAACTTCACCTGCAATAATGATATTGCCCACACCAGTATGTGCTCTTACAACACCTGATTTGAGATCTAAACGAGAGGCAACAACCAAATAATACCCCTCGTTAATTGCCTTAACCATGTCATTACTAAAGGGATGATATTTCATGTTAATGCCTCCTCGAATGACAAAGAAGTGCTTGTGAGGATGCCCGGTTTACGTTGGAAATTACCCTGATCGTTACTAGTTAGTTTAAAAATACCGTATGGCGCTTCATTTTCTATCAAATCATTGACTGCCGGTGCATAACGCAATATAGGGGCAATAGGAATTGTTGCATTTCCTTGTGCATCACTAATCACATTAGCCGTCACTCGCTTTAGTTCATCATTTACCGTGATATAATCACCAATGCGTAAAACAATGCTATTGGGTAACCAGTCTTTACTCTCTAATAATTTTCCAGATTGATTGGGTTGGCTAACTTTAGGTTTACCGCGTTGAGTTAAACCAGAACGCGCCCAATCACTAATTTTCACTCGACCACTTTCACCATCTAACTCGGCAACAAACGCCTCTAAAACCCTTGCTTGCTCATCGGTCAAATTATTAAATGACATACTGCAACGCCAACGCGAGCCGGGAAAGCGTACTGTCTGCACACTCCCCGTAAAAGTTGATGTAAAGGTTTTACTGTTACTCACGAGTTGCCAGCTTAATGTGGCTGGCACGATAGATTGTGGCCACGATAATATCGTTGCCATTTATCGTAGGTTCCTTCTTAATGTTCCATTGGTTTGAAAGTCTCGCATAATGTCAGATTTCGCTTTTGATGCACCTTGCTCTGCTCCCATTCTTGCTGCTTCCTGTATAGCTTGATAAAGCGCTTCATCGCCATTACCTGTTACATGAAATGTTTGATGAATAATGGTATCGCCTGACGCAACAGAGTTGCTTCCGGTTGCTCTAACGCCTAAAGATCCATCAGGTCCACGTTTTAAAGGCATGATCGCCTCGCTTCCAGCTTCCCCCATCAAGCCAAGATTAGGCGTACCACCTTTTGCAAAAGCAAATAATGTCGGTGAACTAACCACCTGATTGCTATATTGGCTGAGGCTTGGTGAGCTGTAAACATCCCCTTTGGCGTTCGCTTTTACACCCACCTTACCCGCTTTAGCGCCACTTGCTGCACCGCTACTGCCACCAGCAAAACCGCCCATTAATCCCGTCAATGCATTGGTAATTTGAGCTTGAATTGCAATACGAATAAGATCAGAAATAATTGAGCTGGCTAATGATGAAGAAAATTCTTTAATGCCCTCTGAAAAGGACTTCGTTCCCATCAACATGCCTGTCATTGCATTAGCGGTTCGTTGTTCAACAGCATCAACTAAATTCATTTGCATACGCTGCCACATACCTTGGGAGGCATACAGCTCTTTGCTTGATTGATATTGTGCTTCTTTTGACTTATTTGTAGCCGCAATAACTAACTGTTCATAGCGTTCTTTGCTAACTAAACCATCCTCATAGTAAGCCTGATAAAGCGCCTTTTGTTCTTCCAATTGGTTTCTGAGTTGAATAACAGGATCTATTTCGCCAAGAATGCTGATATTAGGGAGAGAAATACCTTTTGCTTGCTCTGATAATCGATACTTTGTCGTATCTTGTGCCATTTGGCGCCGTGCATATTGGTATTCTTTTTCAGTCAACAATTGTTGCTCAAAGAGTGATTTAAGCTCTTTGGTCATCTCTTGTTCATTGCGGATGGATGCGCGCATAGGAGAGTATTTTTCTGCTAACTCTGCACGCTGTTTCATGTGGTTTTCAGCGTTAAGTGTTTTTAATCGTTCATACTCTTCCTGCTTCATACCACCAGCTTTTAAGTTTTCCTGAAGCTTGCGCATTGTTTCCGATTCGCTTAATGATATGCGCTCCAAGCTCGTTGCATGCTCTTGTTCTATTTGCATACGTAATTGATGATATTGGCTAACTTTTTGTGTAGAACCTTTATTGCTTTCTAAATCATTACCACCGCCACTACCACTACCATCCCCTACTGGTTTGTCTTCCTTAGTCGGTTGGCTAAAAACGCCTGTTTTTAATGTACTCTCTCGATTTGCAATTTTTTGCTTCCGAATTTCAATTTCTTTATCTATATCCTCGATTTCGCTTAATACTTTTCTTCGTCCTTTTGCAAACTCTTCAGAGTCTTTTCCCCAAAGGCTAACTGCGGCATAACCAAACCAACTGCCATTTTTTATCGAAGACATTTCGCCTTCGCGTTTTTCTGAATAAGTAGCCTGCTCTCCATATAGACGCTTCTTTTCTGCCTCGAGTAAGGAGAGCTCTTCTTTAATTTCATCAAGTTGAACTTCTATTTTCACCCTAGAAAGACGCTGAAGTTCAGTAATAGTCTCGACCACAGCCCCTTTCATCCCTTCTATTTTCAACTTAGCCTCATCAGCTCTAGTTGCAAAATAATAAATAGCTGAACCCGCTAAAGCCAACACACCAACTGGCCCACCTAAGGCGGAAACAACACTTCGGAGTCCTAAACTAGATGCACGCAATGCTCTTTGGCTATATGAAAGTCGATTATTAGCTGCTGTAAGCTGATCGGTATATTTGGTTCTTAACGCTAATGCTTCCGCTTCCTGCCTCACAAGACGATTTCGCTCACTCGCTAATCCTTGCATCTGTAAACCATGCCGATTCATTATGGCGCTCTGTTGAGTCAATGCCTGACCTTGCTGAGCTAGTTTATTAATGGTGGCATCAGCTGAAGCAATCCCTCTTCTGGCGGTTTCAGCCTGTTGCTTAGCATTACTTCTGACTGCTGCTTCATTTTTCACCCATTCTTTGGTTTGCTCTTGAAGCCCTCTAGTCATTCTGGCACCAATGACAGGTAAAACAGCGTAAGTTGCAATGTTAGCTAAAGTTGAGAAGTTATTATTTAGTGCATTTACAGCGGAAGTAACATTTTGCACCCCTGTTCGTAAAGGACCATCGGCACTGGTACCGACTTTAATCGCCAAGCCTTCAAACGACTTTTCCATTAATTCTAAATCAGCATTTAGATTTTGTGCCCTTTTCCCTGCTTGCTCATACGCTGTTTCGGTATCAGTAAGCGCCTTAGTTAAATCAACAAGCTGATCCCGATTTTTAACTAAAATAGTACCTGCACTGACATTGGCGCGACCAAATATTTTTGTGGATGCAGTGGTGGAATAGTTTTTCTTATCGAGGTTTTCTAATGCAGTAGATAGACCGACAACTGAAGGGCGTAGATTTTTATCTGCCGATCGCTCTAGGGCTAAGAACACGTTACGTAACATCGTACCGGCAACTTCAGCCTTGATCCCTTTTCCTGCTAAAACTTGGATTGAAGCATTAAGTTGCTCAAATGAAACACCGGCTTGAGAAGCAACGGTACCACTTTTCACAATGGCTTGGGCTGTTTCGTTTATTTCAGATGCACCATATTTCGCACCTGCTGCTAACACATTAATGTAACGCTCAGATGAGACAGCGGACTCACCAAACTGATTAAGACTTAAGGTAAGAGATTTCGCCGCATCAGCTAACTCAATACCTGAAGCTTGCGCCAAGGTAATCGATTTAGCCGTTACATCTTCTAAGGCTCCCGCTGTCTGCAGTAATGACGGTTTTGCTGACGCAATAAGTTTCATGGCATCCGCAACTTTTATTGCGCCAAATTCCGTTGTTCGCCCCATTTCTTGAGAGGCAATACTGTACTCTTTCATGCGCTCAATAGACGCACCCGTAATCGCACTGAGATCAGAAATAGCCTGACTATACTTACGAGAAATATTTAAAATACTACCAATGGATAAGCTTATTCCACCTAACATTGCCAGCCTTCCTGCAACATTTGTCACCTGATGACTGATTGAATAAAATCCATCTGCAACCGCTTTTGTTTCACGTTTTGCTTTATTAGAAAAACGCTCTGTTTCTCGCCCTGCATGATTTAATGCGCCGGATATATTGCTTCTAAAACTGGCGTCATTCAGCAATAGTCCAACCCGTAAATCGGCTAAATTAGTGGCCATAATTATCTTCCTATCATTTTCATTACGTCAGAACATTGCTGTTCAACAGATTTAGAGGTGGTTGTGGATTGATGTGGATTTTCAGGTGAGGGATTGTTTTTAGGTGGCACAACTACGCCTGCCTTTTCTGATTTAAGCGTAAAATAAGCCTGCCAGCCTAACAAGGTATTGGCAGGCAAATTAAGGACACGATAGGGATCAATTTCACCCAACTCTTCAGAAAGTTGATAAGCAAAATAGAGTAATGGGCTATCCGTTAGTTTTTTTTTGCCTCGTCTAACGTGCCAATGGAGTGTTGCTTCACGACGTTAATCGCTTCGATGAGGATCGCATTATCATGGATGTTAACCAATTCTTCTGGTTTGGGTAGTAACGACTTATTGATTGGTTTACCTTCATCATCAACCAAGCAATTCAGCAACATACCTACGTTTCGTAATGATGCCTCACGTAATTTGCCATGTTGATTTAATTCAGAAACCTCAAGTTCCAAATTCATCAACTCGTTAGCCGTCATACGACGAATGTTTACCTTTACTCCACATAGAATATCGACTTCGATAATTTGAGGTTTCGCTGTAAGTAAAGAGGCTTTTAATCCTTTCATTAACCCTGATCTCCTGTTGATGTTGCAGAAGAAGTTCCCCATACAAGGTTATTTTGTTTTCCTTTTACTGTGATCTGGATGGCTTCATTAGCAGGCGCTGAGATGTCATTTAATTCCCAGCCTGACAATGAAAGGATCATGGTTGCGGTACGTTTATTAGGAAGTTCGCAGTAAAACTGCACCGTTTCACGCTTTTCTGCTGCATTCAGGAACGCCACAAAGTTTTCATTTTCTGGATCATCAATGAAGCCTAACGACTTTTCAGGCCCTTCGGGTAAATCAGAAATAAATTGTTTGTTTTTATCAATGAGTGTCGTGACGTCAACAAAGCTCCCTGATTGTCCTGTGGCACCTAATGCCTTACAGTTAACCAGTGGCTTCATTTGTTCAACGGTATCACCCGCTTTACCAAATTTCACAATAGTGCCTGCGGGAAGCATGGCGTATTCTGGCGATGTTTTTTGATCTGCCATTATTTTTACTCCTAAGTATATAAAGAAAGGGCATGGCGAATATGCTCAGTTAAGGTATTGAGCACCGCACGTTGGTTGTAATCGAGGGCTGGACGAATAAAAGGACGAGCAACTTGTTTGATGGTGCCGAACTCTTGAGCGCGAGCTTTCATATAATGAGGTTTTGTCGGTCCTACGGTGACCATGACACCCCCATTTGTGTTTTTTACTCGTGTCGTTTTGATGGTGATATTGTCTCGCATATGAGGCTCAGTGCTTTTTGCATCAAACCCTGCATGCGCTTCCATATCCTCTTTCACGACTTGCATGGCTTCTCGCCCTGCTTCACGTAATATCTTGGTTTTTAACTCAACTTCTAATTGCTGTAATTTTCGCCCTAATTCATCCAACCCTGTCACGCTAAGGTTAGTTATCACGCTGCACCCTCGGGATAAGTGATAATAAAATCACGATAAATACGGTAAATTTTACGGTTCTCCGTTTGCTCAATCATGTCCTGCAGAAAGTTGCCTCGCTGAACAGTTTGAACGGGATAGTTACCAATATAACCGTGTTGAATAGCTTCCCACTCACGACAGAGAATCGATTCCAGCTTTAATGCCTTTGGATAATCATCGGGAATTTGGATAACGATTTGAAAGCGAGCTTGAACCAGTGAGGTGCAGGCTAGCCCTGTGTTTATCTTGGGATCACTAATCCGTTGATAGATAACTCCTTCTAATTTATCGGAAGGGAGTTTCAGCGGATAAGCTAATAGCCCCGTAATACGCTCCAGGTCGACTTTAATATCAGTTTCTATCATGTTGAATATTCGCCTCCGTGGTAATAATGGTTCTATCAGACTGATTTCGGTCAACAGCGCGAACGGTAAATAGTCGCCCCTGATAACCCACCAGCCACCCCATATCAACATCAGAACGAGGACGAACAGTGAAGTGATAGGTCTCAATTACCTGCTCTTGGTCAGCGGTGCGAATTTTACGGTTAGACATTGATTCGGCTTTGGCCCATACCTCAGCGACTTTTTTTGAAACGACTTTTTCACTCCCTAAATCATCACGTTCTGTAACATAGTGAGAAAGGGAGATGCGTTTATTGAGTTCACCGGCTTTCATCATTCCTCACAGATTAATATGACGATAGGGATCGAGTAGTAATTTAAATCCTGCTGGTAATATGGCTGTTTCTCTATTTTCATAGAAATTACCAACGGCCAGCATAAGAGCTAATTCAATATCATCAGTGATCAATAAACCGTCAGGATCTTCCTCTGGAATATCCTTTTCGTAGAGATGTCGATTGATATACCCTTCAGCTCGTTGCTTTGCCGCCATCAGATAAGTTTTCAGTAATTCATCTTCTAAGGTATTACCCTCATCCAATCGACATTGCTGCTTCAATTTTTCTAGTGTGGGTAGTGGCATAAATCCCCCAATACCTGCGACCATCCAGATCGCAGGCACAAAAAAACCGCAATTAAGCGGTACTTGATTGATTCAGTGTTATTTAAAACTATTTTGTCGCGCTTTTACCCACCAGCGCTTTAATTGCAGAAGTATCTTCAAGTACGCAATCAAAACGATGGAAAGCTAAGAACGCAGTTTGGTCATATTCTGCGTAACGTTCAACTAAACGCTTCAGGGTCATGTAGGTCACACGACGTAAAATGAAGCGGTCAAAGTCACCACAGAAGATGAATTTTTTACCCGCTTCCATTTTGTCGATCGCCTGATCAACTACATACTGCATACCTAAAATTTGTGCAGGGGCAACACCTGAAATGGACGGAAGCCATAAAGGGCGTTTTTGCGCATCTTCCATTAATTTTAGGTTTTTCAGTGTGTCATCATTAAAAGCAAGACGGAATTTAGGGCTATTACGGTACGCAGGGTCAATCGCATGTTCTAACTCGGTAATATCTTTCCAACTTAATGAGGCGCCGGCGACATCAACAGTATTAGTCACCGCTGTTTCTAAGCCTAATGGTTGTACAGGTGATCCCTTGCCAGTGCCTTTAATCAAGTATTTAGCTTCACCACGACCAATGCGCTGAGCAATACGTGAAGCCAGATACGCTTGAATATCTACACCACTGTCTTGCAATAATTCATTGGAAACGCGGATAATTTTTGATGTAAGTTTTTTAGCCCCTAAAATGGCAGTACCAAACTCAACATCTTGTTCACCTGCTGCGGTATTTTCGCCCAACAATTCCCCTTCTTCATCAGTACCATCGGATGTTGACCAGGTAATATCTTGACCGGTGGCAGTTGATAAAATTTGAGCCACACTTGCGATACCACCATAGGCTTTCATTTGATCAACAATTTTATTTAACATCTGAGTAGGAACGGTATAGCCACCTTTCTCATCGGGCGAAGTACCCTGTGCACGAAGTTCTTTGACCGCTTGGCGCTCTTCTGCAGTGAGTTCACCAAAACCACAGCGCAGGAAGCGGTCAAACGCTTGATTGCGACGCTCTGCTTGCTCTGTTTCAGGGTTATTCGGTTGTTGACCACGCTGTTCTTTCTCTTTGTCATCAACCAAATCTTGATCTAATGAGCGTAGTTGCTCTTCACGCTGAATTTGTGCATCTAAATTTTCAAGTTCAGTTTGCGCTTGATTCCATTGCGTGCGTTGTTCTTCGGTCATCACGCTATCACCCACTTTTTCGTGAATGGCGCGCATATCAATCGCGATAGTATTACGTTTTTGTTTTAATTCATGAAGCTTCATAGTCATAGTATTACCTTATGCATTAAGTAAAGTCATAAGACGCTCTCGCGCCAATTTTTGATTAATTGCCTTTTGGAGATCGCCACTGTCTCTGGCTTCTTTCCACGCATTCATTGAACGAACTGCCGAGTCTGCATCTTGATACGCAGGATAGGTGACAGGACTGACATCATAGAGCCGAGAAAATCGTGTTATTTCACGAATAACAACCCCCTCATCATCTTGGTACCAATCCTCGCCATCTCTGGCTACACGAAAGGCAAAAGAACTTTGGTTGATATCGCCACGTTGCATCGGTGCCAACACTAAATCACGAATGGTTTGTGTATCAGGTGCCGTAATATCGTAAACAAGCCCACGTTCATTGACGCTAAGCGATAATGTGCCTGCGGTTGTTCGCCCTAAAATATAATTTGGATCGTGATTAAATAACCCACGCACATCATCATTGAGTACATCATCAAATGCGCCCGGCTTAATGATTTCACGGAACCCGTAAATCAGCTCAGATCGGGAATCGAAAACAGAGCCTAAACCCACGATATGTGTCGGTTTATTTTCTTCTCCTGCTTCCGCCCGAACCTCACCGACATAACATCGTGTTTCTTTTTCACTGCTCATCGTTATCCCCTTTCGATTCTTCTGTTTTTCCCCCTGCGAACTGAGTGGCATTGACGCTCACTAACATTTCATCAAGACCATCAACAGGATTCATATCCTCAAAGGCACGCGCCTCATTACGGCTCATCCAACCATCTGTAATCGCAAAGTGGTAGAAATCAGCACGTTCTTTTGGTGTTCCACGTAGTAATCCCGCTAAATTAAATCGCACATAAAAGCCAGCCGTTCGCTCTTGTCGAGTAAACAAACGTCGGTTTAATTCCTGCTCCCAGTTCACTACCCACGGCATGATGGTATGTCGTACAAACTGGATGGATTGCTCTGAGATGTTTGAGAAAGTGGCTTTTTCGAGGTCGTTAATCATGTGAGCCGGCACATTGAAGATCCCTGCAATCATTGAGCGATTAAGTTTCAGCATATCAATCAATTGAGCATCAACAGGCGAAACCGTCAGCGCCTTGTAATCCAGATCCGCAGGTAAAAGCATGGTTTTATTTTCTTGGCTACGTAACATTCGAGATGCTTTTTGCCACATATCTTTCAGTCTGATCCAGCCGTCTTTCTGTAAATCTCCTTTTACTGAAACAATCCCCGCAGGACGAGCATTTCCCCCAAAGAAGGAGCTAGTGTACTTCTGCCCACTCATTCCCATGCCAATGGTTTCCGCATGTTGAATGATGGGACTAATTCCCATTCTTTGATTGTTCCCCAACGCCCGAATATGGATCATGTCATCAGGGCTAATGGCAAAATTACCCAATTCGTTATAAACGCCATACGTATATCGACCACCGGTATTAAGCAGTGTCGTTTCCCACGGCATACAAGCTTCTAAATTTGTCACCTCGCCTTTTCGGTTACGAATAACTTGGGTATAACCATTTCCCCAACCCAACACATGACGCTCTTTTGTTTCACGCCATTTATAGCTGGTTTGCCACTCGTTAGGCTCATCATGAACTAAATAAAACAAAGGATGATCACGCGCAGTTTCTACCCTATTACCTGATTTTCGCATTACATGCAGTGGCATCTGGGCAATAGACGATGAAAGCACATAAATACAGGCATAGACTGCTGCTAATTTCATGGATGTTTCAGGGCTAACATATACATCAGCCGTAAATAATCCGTCATTATCAATAGAGTCAGCCGTAATCGGTGTGTTAGGGTTCTCTAAACTGGGTGAGTCGTTGCGAAACAGAGCATCAATTAGCACGCTTCCCCCTCATCGCTGCCACTAATGCATAAACCACCAGCACTGAACCGCCGATAATTAATGTATTGGGGAGCCCGTAATTTAGATAACAGCCTGCCATCACCGCACTGAAACCAACTAATGCAGTGATATCGAGAAATAAGTTTTTCATAGGAATAAAAGGTCTTCGTTAGGATCTAAAGAGGAAAGGAAGTCACGCTCTTCATGTAGCATTGCTCGCCCAATTGCCATAATTAATGCAACTGCACCGTCAATTTTGTTCTCGTTCTGCTCTTTAATGGGCCTCACCACATCGTCATTACCTGGTAGATATTTACCAACCACATTCCCCATACACCATGTCATAATCGGATTACCATCATGATGAAAGCGCCCAGAAGCAATTGCAGCTTCAAGCTCTTTCATTGGATCTGACATATTTGTGTAGTTTTGAACGATTGTGATAGGGTTTAGCCCTTCATCGGCTAACTGATGCGATAAGTTAGTTGCTCCATGAGGGTCAATTGGGCTTTCACTAATGGGTGTATTGAGGTTATCTGCTATTGCATCTTCCAAAATAACGCGGTAATCAATCTCCGCGCCATCAGTGAGGGTTAAATGTTTTGTTTCTACCCATTTTTTAAATCGCTCTGCAGTACGCTGATTTTCAATATCAGCACTAAAAACTGCATTGTAGGGCACATAAAAACTGGGTGAAATGCAGTAATAATGACGTTTGCCTTCTATTTCACGAGTAAACAACTTTACCCGCGAATTCATATCGATTTTTCTAGCTAAGTCAAGAGCTTGATAGCAAGACTGACCTTCAAACATCTCTAACGTGAGTGTTTTATCTTCACACGCTCGCCAACTCAACATGTTAAAGAAAGCCGAACGAGCAGAAACCCAAATATTTAAATGTTTAGTTTTGAAAATACTGGCTAATCGAGGGTTATTTTTAGCTCTATTTTGCTGACTAATAAGAAACTCACTATAAACAGAAACCCCCATATTGGGATTAGCTTTCTTCAGTGTATTCGGATCAGTCCAATCATCTTTTTCATCAACGGTATAAATGACACCAAATAATTCATCATTAGGCACTGTTCCATTGAGCATTTCGATCACTTCACGGCGCTTATCGTAACAAGGCCCTTCGATATTATAACCCGCCGTTGTGATAGCCCACATCAACGGCTGACGTCTTGCCCCCATTCCGGTTAGCATTGTTGTGTAAAGGGAGTCAGTATCATGCTCATGGTATTCATCCACGATTGCACAATGTGGAGACTGACCATCACCTGGGTCACCAATCAGCGGTTCAAAACGCGCCCCATCTTCAGGGCGATTCATGTTTTTTGCATTAACCTCAATGCCAAATGCCTCGGTTAACAACGGAGTGCGTTTACACATCAACTTAGCTGGTCTAAATACTTCCCATGCTTGTTTTTCTGTCGTAGCACCAGAATAAACCTCCGCACCAAATTCGTTATCACAAGTAAAGCAATACAGCGCAACGCCTGCGGAAATAGCTGATTTCCCATTTTTACGCGGAATTTCGGTATACACCTCACGAAAGCGACGAAGTTTTGTTCCTTTTTGAACCCACCCAAATGCACTGCAAACAATAAAGAGTTGCCAAGGTTCAAGCGTAATAGGCATTCGTTTAAATGCCCACTCACCTTTGGTGTGGGGCAATAACTGAATAAACTTTGCAGCTTGCTCGGCTAAATCCTTATCAAATCGATAGCGAAATTTTCGCGATTTCTCTTGTGCCATATCATCAATATGTCGCTGACAGGCATCAATCACATACTGACATGCCACAATCTTGCCACGCACCACATCACGCGCATATTGATTTGCCGCATTGACGTTCGGGTAAGATTTACGACTCATGATGAAATAATCCTCATAAAGGGGTTATCTTGCTTTTTTTGCCCCGCAAGGCCAATTAATCGCTGACGACTACTCGGATCTAAACCCAACATTGCGCCCGTGCGATCCATTTCACTTTCTTGTTCTTTTTTTGTCGTTAAATCAGGGTTTTTTATTGGCCCTCCCGTGGCGCCAATTAAGCGAGTACCATCACGCATGATCGCAATTACCGCATTACGCCAAATATGATAGGCGACACACCAACGCTCAAGCACAGCGAGATCGGTAATACATAATATGCCTTGACCACAAAGCTCCTTGATTGTGACTTCCCACATAACAACAGCAAGCTCTAGTTTGTTTTCGGTAAACCAATCTGGTGGCGCCACGCCTTTTAGTGGTGTGAATACCGGCTCGTCTTTATTGAGTGCTCGTTTTCCCGGATTACCGGCCAATTCTTTTCTGGCGGTAGGCTTCGGGCGACGACCAGATTTGCCCGGAGTGCCAGCCATAAATAAACCTCCAAATAATTCAGGATCCGATGCATAAATATGGCTAAACAATTAGCCAGTTTTAATTTCATTTTTCGCGGGTATAAAAATTGACTTAAGGGGGCGGTCCTAGGTGGCGAGAGTGGTAGGGATTTGACCCGCCCCTCCCCTATGAGGAATGGCACTGTTATCCTTGACCAAGATTACCTTTCATCTGCTGTTCTGCACCGATATAGCCCACAGCAAGCAATGCTTCACCATCAGGGTATTTAGTCAGTAACTTTTTTATTTCAGTAATACAATGTTCAACCTTCACTTTGCTTTGTTCGGGAAGTTCAGCAACCAACCCTTTAAACATAAGTAAGGTCTGCTCATCTTGCGTCATTTTATTCTTTCCTTTGCTGTCTTAGCTCTATGACAGGACCAGCACAGGCTTTGCAGGTTACTATCATCATCGGTACCCCCATGTGCTTTGGCAATGATATGGTCCACTGTTTTCGCTTCGGTGGCTCGTCCTGATCTTAGGCATTCTTGACAGAGATACTTATCACGCTTGAGTATACGTGCTCGTAGCTTATCCCATTGGGTACCATAACCACGTTGATGACGAGACTTACCACGCTGGTGCATTTCCCATCCTAGGTTCTGATGATCTTCACAGTAACCGTTGCGTTCTGTTGTTGTCTTGGCGCATCCTTGTTTGCGACATGCGCGAGGTATGCGAGGTGGCATGTTATTTCCTATAATTTAAAGAGGAGAATAATACCCTTTATTGAACATAGGGTATTTTCACCTTTACTTCTGACTGCACCACGTTCTGTTATTTAGTTCACTCACAGCTTGTGCCCACGCTTGATGCTGAGTTTCCATTGCTTTCTTAAGCTCAGTGATAGCAATATCTTGACTATTGGCTCGCATGCGTAAATCTGCCAACTCAGCCTTAGCGTCCTGCTCTAGCTTATTACTGACAAGCACACCATTGAACACAGCCGAATTAATAAGGGCATCTTTAATAAAAAACTCACCTGAGGATTGAATGAAGAAAGGTGGAATTGATTTAGGTTTCATACCTACATCTTGCATTAGTTGCTTAATGCGAGTGAGTTGCTCTTCTAGCTTATCTAACTCACTTGTATCTACTGAGACTTTTAATTGAATAGTGTTATCTGACATATCTATCTCCAATAAAAAAACCACCAGTTATTAACTGATGGCTATCGATACAAACTCTATCAACGCCACTCAATGAATGACGTTTGTAGAATTAATATATTATGTCTCTCCATAGTCACGCCGTTTCTTCTACCTACAGCTGACGTTGCTGATAATGACCGAAAAATAACAAAATGGTGGTATTCATTGTTTTTGATTCTCACTATGCGCTATCTGTCGAGAATAAAACAGGTCATGGCTAACATAGGAGACAACGACAACGCTACGTTTTCTTCTATTGGCACGAAATAAAAATAGCAGTATGATTAATATGTATTTATTTTTTGCTTAAATTCAGCCGCCCTGTGAAATCAAACTCACAGGGTTATTTTTATATTGCGCTGTTTATTTAGGTAGGAGATAGATAAGAATAATCAATCTGGTATATATATTTACCTAAGCTATACTAAGTAAACATCGCTATACTTTAATTGATATCTTGTTAGTTTGCCCTCGTACCCTACGTAGGGCTTTTTTTAGTTCACACACTCCGTCCTAATATAATCCTGTAATCCCAATATCACTTGCTCTGATTCTGCAATTCGCTCTCGGAGTAACCAATAATTTCTGATAGCGGTGTCAGTAGGTCGGGCGGTGGTTGCATCATCCATGCTGGTGGTGGGATTACTGGTGCTCTTTGGACACTCGGCTTTGATGTACACCCGCTTAGAACCAGAGCTAACAGCATCACGAAGAGTGTCGATTTCATTCTTTGCACTGGCTAGCTCCTGTGAGTGACGAATATCGAGTTGGTTTAATCGAGTGATACGAGATTGATAGTCTTTGTTGATTTCGACTTGCTGAGATAACTGATTGGTTGCTGTGTTGTAATCTTTGCTCAGTTTGCCGTAGTCATCTATTACCCACCATAGCCAGAATATAAGAATGAGAAAGCCACCAGCTAAAAGTTTAGTTAACATATTCATGGTTATTTCATCTCCTTGAAATCAAGGACACCTCTTTTCAAAAAAAAGAAAAAGGAGACTCTAAAACCGGAGGCTCCTCATATCAGTGCATGCAACCTTGCAGGCTGAATGCTTTTAATCTTCCCTTTTTTGTATCTGTTTCCATTTGAGCTAAATCTTCTAGGAGTCCTGATATTTCTTCTATAGCTTCATCCGTTAAGTTATGGTTAGGGAATAGAGAAATAATGACACTAGGTTCTGCCTCTGTGTTATTTTTCAACATGGACATGAAATGCATTGCGATATCAAAATCAGATAACATTCCTGCGCTATAGTAAGAAAGAAGGAAGCTCTGTAATGATTCTACGCCAAACCTAATGTCTCCTAATGAGGTTCTAAAAATAGGGCGGCAGTGCATAGCTACCTGCCTGATTAAGAACAATTCACAGACGATGTAAGAAACCGTTTTAATTTTCTTATCTAGATCATTTCCCCACATATCGCTCATTACTCTTCCCTTTCCATTAATGACACCAAATCAGGATCCATTTGAGCAATAATATTCAGCCTTGCCGTTTCAAGCATTTTCTTGCGTCCACCGACCCCCCAATTATTCATTCGTTTACCGCAGTAACTAAGCTCCCCCTTTTCATTACTAATTTGTAAATCAAGACGATTTAGCTTAGTCATATTTGAAATTCCATTAAGCGTTGCCTCACGGAATGTTTCATACACACTGATTTCAAATTCGGGCTTAATCCATGCGGCATAACGGATGGCAAGAAGTTCAACAGCCCAGACACCTTGTTCATTACCACCATTAACAACCTTAAGTGACTGATTTTCTTTCAGACGACTTTTTTGTCGTCTGGCATCAAGAGCCAAAATAAAGCGCTTAACTGATGCACTTCTAACAAATTTATTCGGTCGTTGAGATTCATCTGCCTCTCCTTTTAGCACAGCAGCTGCATGCAGATCATTTAGGTTATATCGACCTACGTTATCAACTCGTACTGACACACCATTAATTATGACTTTTGGGTGTTTCATTGCATATTTCCTATAGAAAGGGAGCCTGTTAGCACAGAAAAGCCGCCCCAAGAGAGCTTGCCAGCTATAACGGCAGTTCTCAGGCTCACTTTCTGTAGGCTCTTGGTTATTTAAATGTGCGTGCTATGCACAGAACGTAAACGTAAATACAAAAAAGCCCCGCAAATGCGAGGCTATGAGATAGGATTAATTATTGAGTTAAAGTAACAACCAAGCATCTTCAAAGACTTTTTGTGAATACGGTTGATAGCCCAACTCAACGCCCACGATTGCTTTTGCTAAAGAGATAGCAACTGACTTTGATTGAGTATCTATCTTGTCATTAATACCAACACCAATCTCTTTTGATGCACGGCTAATATAACCATTCGTGTTGTTCTCAACTGGCGGTGCATACTTATTAATGATTGCTGATACTGAGTTCAAACCATATTTACGTTGATAGGTTTGGGTTAACTTATAAATTGCTCGGATGCCGTATTCTGGCGACTCAAAGACACAGAATCGAGGATTAGGCACTCCTGTTTCAATACCGACCAAACCTTTCCATTTATTATGTGGATTATAGTCAATGTTGCCGGGGTTATTATTACGTTCACCGCGAGCCATCTTTGCCATGCCTAACACCTCTGAATATTTGCATTATGTTTCCGCGACTCAATAAGATGAGTATGCATAACGATAAATTAATACCGACTTCAAATGGGTCAGCATGAGAATAATCATCTATTAAGATCCGCAATGGCACCGAACCCAATAAGATAATTAATACCCACGCAATGAATGACGCCCCAAATTTATATTGAGCGCCATTACGTCGATAATTAATGAGTCGAATCACTGCGAGTAAACAAGAAAAGAAATTGATGTAAATCCAAAACATTGAGATGGTCATCTGCCACCTCCTCTGAATTTATCTATCAGATTATTAATAAACTTATTTATTCCGTCAGTCATTGCACCAGGTTTTGATATTGAGACCAAAACCCCTACCAGCCCTGCTGACGAAAACATTGCTCCTACTGACTTATCGACATCACGCCCACCAGTTATATCGCTAAGAATACCTGACATAAAATCAGCGCCATAAATACCAATAAGGAACGCAACCGCAAAATAAGTCCAACGCTTTAATAGACGAATATCATGAGCAGATAAAACAAAAATAACTGCTCCTGCAAACGCCCCAATAACAACGCCAGCATCCATACCAGCAAACAGGCCCACAATTGAAACGCCCGCTAGCGATGCTGTTGTAGTGCCCGTTAACGGCTCATTCATGTGTGTAGTCCTGTTATTTGGTTAAAAAGGTGCAGACACACAGCTCTTGTGTGAAGTGATTAGTGTGTGATTGATACTGTGGTCTGCATATAAATAGATGGTGGGCACAACTCCACCTAGTGTGCAATTATCGATATCTCTGCATGAGGTTTTCGATAATTAATGAAATACGGCTCGCCAATAAGCTTTATATTTAGATCGGGTAACGAAATAATGAAATGACCAAGCTAGATTTAATTGCTCTTTAGTCTTACCAGATAGCTTTACACATAGATTAATAAATAAATTTTTCATATTTTCTCCAATAAAAAAGGCCACCTAAGTGACCTTACTGGCAAGCTTTTCTGCCTCTGGAAATAACCCGAACAGTATCGCCTGTTACTGTCGTAATGTAAGCATGATCTGTTCGATTAATATCAAATGATGGGATGGCATCTTTCCTTGTGTGCTCAACTCTCGCCACGATATCTTTATTTTCTGATTCTGGGTAAAACTCTAGGCGGTACATTTCCCCTAAGCAGTGGACTTCTTCCACTTTACGACCTTCACGTTCAGTAATTAATTTAAGTGCGTACATAATTTCGTTCCTTATTTTAGATAATAAAAAACCCCGCCGAAGCGAGGTTATAAACAATTTTGGCAATATACCAAATTAGACTTAAATATGACCTATTTTGTTCATTTTTGCAAGTTGTCGTGATTATTTTTATTAATAAACTCGATTCTAACTCGCTTCATAGAAAGTAATGCCGACTTATCTAACTCACAACAAATATCTAAAAGGCTATTCCAATATATATCATAATTCATTTTCCAATTATTACGCTTAACACCCACCAAGCGAGCCAGATCTGTTTGTGAATAATTACGCCCAGTGCAAGTCTGAACCGATAACCAGACTAATGATCTAAGTCGTTCTTTAACCTTTTTAGTTATCTTTTTACCGTTATGCTGTTTTTCAAATTCAGACCATACATGAACACTGATATTCACTTGATGCTCAAATTTCAAACTATATCCATAACAATACATTATCCATGAGTGTTGTTCTTCACTTAATGCATTAATAGCCCTACGCCAAGAGCATAATAAAAAATCCACAGGATCTATCATCGGCTTTGGAGTTCGACGACAGCGAGTTTCTAATACATAAATTGGATCAGTATCACGACAAACAAAACGTCCGTTTAATTTTAAATCTCGCATTCTAACTCTCGGTGTTGCTCTCGTGTCTGTTAACCCAAAATCTTCAAATGCTTCTAACTGACCCTTTGTTGAAGCTCTTAAGTTTGATGTAGCTATCGATGCCATATCACTTAAATATTCCAAGTCATGCGCATAAATTGGCATATTTCCTCCACTCGTGCCGTACACACGTTAAATAAATGCACCGATGCCTAATGAACGGTTTAAAAAATGAAACAACAATTCGATTTGATTGCCGTGAGTGGCTTCCCATTGCTTCGGGTCTCGATGCAACTCGTCATGATGAATACGACACAATGGAATGGTGAATAAGTCGTGAGCTTTAGTACCCATGCCTCCCATGCCATGACCTATGATGTGGTGCGGATCATCAGCCTGTTGCCCACACACGCAACACGGTTGAGTCTTTACCCATTGAAGCCAGTTAGTATTTTCCCAGCGTTGCATTTTAGGCTTCAGCAGAAACGACGCTGGTGGCTCAGGATCAACAGCAACTTTAATAATCGGCTTTATCGCATCTAAACGTTCATTCATTGCTGATAATGCGGTTACGTTACTTGGAATAATGTCAGCTTCAGGAAAACCGCCGTGAACTCTCCGTTCTTCTTGTTTATCTGACCAATTTAAAATCTGGCGTAATATTGGTTCAGGCAATTCATCAACCAAGTTATGCATTACTGCAAATGAGAAAAAATCAGGTATTGTCAGTTGGTGGCCATTATCTAATCTCAAACGACTACGAATAGTATCTAACATCCAATTAATACGATTTTTATGAGCTAATTCAGCAACCCAACCTGCTGATGAATGACGAATATGATTATCGTGATGCCAGCAAGTGCGGATCACGCCAGCCTCATTAAATGTCGTTACTAACTCATGGTGATGATAATTATCTTCATCGTTATCAATCTGACAGTATTTGATATTACTAATAACCCACGAATCCATCGGTGCCACTTTATCAATGGTGTGGATCACTTTTTTGCTATTGAGAAATTGAATGATGTGCTTATTGTTTAAAATCGGCTGTTCATCACCCTTTAATGCGCCTGATGGCAACACATCTAAACTTTTTGGCACATCACTAATAATCACGCGGTGATGCTTTTTAAATTGCTCGAGTAATTCAGCACCAGGTTTAAGTAGCACAACACCAAGTTCTGGCTGAATATAAGGCGTTAATAATAATTTCATGCACTCACCTGTTTATTCAGCATCACCATGCGGATCAATTCATCCGTTTTACTCTCAAAGAAATGCGGTTGGGTTTCACGAGGATTATTAGGGCTGGTCATATTCTTCCCAAACTGACAACCTCTTGCCGTAACAGACCAAAACTCTTTCATTTTATTGGCAGTTTTCGTACTTGGACGTGATAAACGCTCAACAATGCCTAGTTCGGCTAATCGTTTATAGGCTTGCTGTGCTGAAATAGGTAAGTTGTGTTTGTTGATCAGCGTTGATAATGCAACTGTTGGACGACTGGAACCATCCATGGAGCCACTTGGCGCATCAATCGCATAAACAGGTGCTAACTCAGGTAAGCCCGCCATGGCCTGTAATTTTTGATAAGCACCTAATTTTGATGAATTCGAGAAGTTTAAACTTTTCGACATTGACTCAAGTAGTATCACACCCGCCTGCACTTTATCGCTGATTTTCTCCTGGTGCTGTTGTGACATTAAAGCATCGAAGGTACGGATCACTTTTAAATGAAAAGAAGCACTAATCCACATTGCGTAGGCATACACTAATTCTTTGCAAACATAAGTACCTTGGTTATATCCACCAGCCACAGTGACAATAGGCGCTCCTGTGATCTCAGGAGCGGTCGAAATTTCATCAATTAACTCTTTAGTTTGAACCAGTGAACTCCAATTCGATGGCTGATGGCGTTTTTCACCACCTGACACTCGATGTAAATCATTTAAACAATAGCGACCGGCTACATCTCTACGAACCTGAAAACCATCAATAACAATTAATCCATTCATGCTATTTCTCTCCACGTTTTATTCGTGACCGTACATCACGCTTTTACTATGCTGACGAATAGTTATTTCAAGCTTCCCGCCTTTAATAACGCCCATCCATTCAACATCCATTTTTTTAATCTGTTTATCATCCACCCATACACCGGCATGAGTAAGGGCATCAAAAGGTGCTTTTAAGAAATTATCAATATCTCTAGCCTGCTTAGTTGGTGGATATAATTTCACTGAAACAAACAAATCACTCTCAATAGCCTTAGGTCTACGCTTTAATTGTTCATAGACTGCTGCAATCGCATTTGCTCTAAAGACTCGCCCTTTTGCACTGACTAAGGTTCCTCTTTGAGTATTTCTCCAATACGAGTTAACACTGGGTGGAAATGGCAATGTGAGTATGAGTTCAGGCATAAGTCCCCCATAAACCAATCAGTAATGTCACCACAAACCAAAAACCTATAAACAGCACGTATTTAGTTAGCATTACTCACCTCTCTTTTATTCCAAGCGTTCAAAGCACCTTCGAAGTCATTAGCAATAGGCCCTCTTGCCCCACATTTCTTACAACGAGTAAATGTATTGAACATCACTTGCATGACTTCTAATTTATTAGAGTTACAAAACGGGCAGTGTTTATTGTTCATTAGTGATTACCTCTTACAGCTCTCACTAATGAGTCATAAGGCTCTGTTGGTAATTTACCCATCTGCGAAAAATTAGAAGTAGCGTGTTTTACCCATATAATTGTTGGAACGCCTCTCTTTTTAGCTTTCTGAGCATTTAGCTTTTCGAGGTAGACGGATTCTCCTGACTTACGCTCCTCTATCATTGCGTTATGAACTCTTTTAGCCTCATTCGTCACTTGATAGTAAAGCGGGTACTTTTCACTAACTCTGGTTAATGCACCGAGACTATGGAGATGAGCAAGTGCACGAGAGGCACCACCTAAAGTGGTTTCTAAATCACGAGTAATAATGTCGCGATCTACTACTTCACCGACTTTGTACAACGCTAAGATTTGCTCTGTGATTTTCATGCAACACCTCTCGATACAAGCCATTTTGCTTGTTCAATAAATGTTTTGCCGATTTGCTCTAGCTCACTACGTTGAATGTAATCAATGGCTTTACCATTCCACGTTTTATCAAACACCACGATAGCACCAGAAAAAAATGCCCCTGTTGGTACTTGGTTTTCATCTGCAGGAACAAACCATTGTGGAACATCAAAACCAACACGACCGCGAATAAAACAAATATGATCGGCTTCTTCACACCACCATGTTTCGCTTGTGGCCACTTTCAACAAGAAAACATAGCGCCCGCCTTTTTCACGCATCGCCAACGCATGATTCATAATGTGTCTAACACCAGTAACAGCTTGTTTTTCATGATATGAACTACGTGAATATGGTGGATTAGCAAAAGCTGCACCGCCAATTTCTTTCAGTTTTTCCGACCAGTCCTGAGTAAGCGCGTTATCTTCAACAGTGTAAAAATTTGGGCATTTGCTGTTTTGTGCATCGGTAAAGAGATCTAGCGTGAAAGGTCCATAGAGCGAATTGATACCCCAATACAGATTTTCAGGTGTTCGCCATTGATCGCCAATTTCTTTTAATTTATGAGAAGATTGGCTTTTTAATTCCTGTAATTTCAGTGCGTAATCAATCATTACTGAGCCTCCTGTGCAACTTGATCTGTCGCCTGTTTCCAGATACCACGAAATGAAGCTAAACCAGCTACTTCATTCATACGACCGATGCCATTTTTCTTTGCTTGCTCAACCGCTAATGCTTGAATACGGTTCTCAGGTTTCCAGCCGGATGTGAACATTTTTCTAAAAGTTTCATCGCGCTCAACTGTATTAATTTCCACTGAAATTTCACCAGGCTTTAACCAGCGACCATTCACACATTCAGGTCGTCCAGCATCACGCCACTTAATGGCTTTGTCTTGGTATTCAATGCAGTTTTCAGGAATGAATAATGTTTTAGGGCGTAAGTAGTCCCGCATTTTTGGATCTTTCTGCCACTTGGCCGTAAGGTAATCCGTAATTAACATCAAGTCTTCAGAAGTAAATCCCTCTGCTAATCGAGCCTTGATATGCCCTGTTGTGGTTTTCCCTTCACGATATTTGGAATTTGTCACCTTGTTGAAATAATCTAAAATTAGTTTTTCAGGCTGGTTGTCGGGTTCAGCAGGAACCTGACAAGAAGAGTTAGTCTCTGTTGTACTCTCTGAAGTAATCTCTGTTGTATTCTCTGTAAGAACAGGCCATTTTGACCCGTTCAGAACAGCGCATTTTGAACTGTTTGAAGGTTTCAATTTGCGCTTATCGATAAGGTCATTTTGAACTGTTCGATCAGATGAGTTATCACTATTCGATTGGGTCATATTGACCTCATCGGTCAGCAAGTGGTGATCGTAGTTAATCGCATAATAATTAGTACGGTCATGGTTCGATTTATTGATTTGCTCGATGCGTAAAACGCCCTGCTTTTTTAAATTAGTAAAAGCACGTTTAATCGTTGATTCAGAGAAAAAAGGAAATTGATTCTTCCACTCTTCGACTGTGTTATAAATCCAGCGTGAGCCGTCATATTCAACACCTGAAGTAGTTTCAGTTAGCCAATATTGAATTTGCTGTAACAGCATCGCCTCATTTAAACCAAGACGTACCGCTAATTCAGGAATAACGACTAAAGGGCGACTTTTTAGTAATAATAAACTCATCTTGCCACCTCATTACTTAATACGTGTGTACTTCTCTTTGAATCGTTGCAAGGGTTCACATTGCGGATCGTCACAACCATCAAGCATAAAAATGACACGCTGTTTTTCTCTGTCATAACGAACAACATGAACAACGATACCCCTGTGATTTTTGTAGTAGCGATCAAGTTGGTTTGGGTTCTCATTGTTCATTGCCCGCCCTTAAACCATGTTTTGAATTGAAATCATCTACAAGCCAACGCATAAATTGGTAGTTTGTTTCTTCATAGCCTTCTGGTACTTTAATTTCATAGACAAAACGACCATCACGCATTGAAGCCCGTACTTGCGTACGGCATGCTAAGTTTGATAATCTACTCATGCTAATTTCTCTTCACACAATTGAAATTTGCAAACCGAAGCCAGCGACCGTACATCGTTGGCTTCACCCTTTCTGGATATAGCCATCTTTAATTTCTCTTTTGATGTAACGAAACAAACGCATTCATAAATGTGCGGGTCTGTGAAATTAATCCATCCAACATCATTTTTATCTTTTGCTCTTCATCACCATCAATAACGCCATCAGCTAAACTATCTTTCATCAATAAGGCTAAACGTCCCTGCATTTCGTCAACACCACTACGCAGTACAAACAGTTCCGTTTCATCCAGTTCCGCAGGACTAATTCTGTCAACGAGTAAACGATTTGATTCACGAGCGACAAATTCAGCAAATAAAACGGTCTTAGAAATATCTTGCATCGCTAACAACTCGTTTAAATCAAATGAGCGACAACCATTTTTCTCATAAAGCTTGTTGTTGAATGACGTTAAAGACAGGCCAAGCGCACCAGCCATTGCCTCACGTCCACCAGCTGTTGCCTCACACATTTCTTTCACTACCTGTTTTATTGATTGGTTACTCATTTCCTACCACCCTTGATGATTTCTTGTAGTTAACTGCTTTAATCGGTTTTGCTATTGTTTTAGTTGTATCTATTGAGCTAATAACTCACCTAATTCAGGAGAAATATCTTGAGCACGAACTTGGTGACTGGTCGCTTTTACAATTTTCACGACATACTTAGAGTCCATTCCACCGCCGTGAAGCCAGCGCCATACCGTTGGTTGAGACACTCCACATAAAGCAGCTAGCTTTTGTTGGCTTCCAACAATGCTTATTGCTTTTTCAATGGCTTTGTTTTTCATAAATAACCTCAAACGTATAAAAGATGGATAAATAATAGCAATGAGTATTAAAACATTCAATAGCAATTGCAATTTGATTTTCGATACTCAAACTTATAAATTTCGTGACATGAAAACGACAATTGCAGAACGCTTAAAATTAGCGATGAAAACAAGAGGAAATATGACGCAAGCTGCTTTAGCAGAAGCGTCAGGTGTTGCTCAACCAACAATTTGGAGATTGGTTAATGGCAATGCGAAAGGTTCTTCTAAATTAGTGGATATTGCTAATGCATTAGCTGTAAACATTGATTGGCTGGCTAATGGTGTGGGTGAAATGGAATCACCTAATTCAACTCCACAGTTTAGGGCTGATAGATCTCTAGAAATACCTGTGTGGGATGAAAATGGTTACACTGGAGAAGCAATATTGTCACCAGTAGGAAAGTCATTAAAAACATATAAAGCTTATATACTTAAAAAGAATAGCGGATGCTCAGAAGCTCCCGCTGGAAGCATTGCAATCGTTGATACTCAACTACAACCTGGTACTGATGATCTGGTAATTGCTCAAATAGGTAGCTCTTTCTCTGTTTATAAATTCCTTGAAGGTGGTGCTCAAGGTTTCCTTGCTGTTGATGACTCACGAGTTCCTTTAATTGACATTTCATCTAGTGTTTTTCTTGGGGTTATTGTTTTTCTTGTTCGTGATTTTAGAAGATAGTCTTCACACGCCATTCCGCTAACGACTATCTTCCTGTACGAGCCTGCTCCTACCCTTTCTAAAATTTCCACCATTCCATAATCCTTTAAGATACCATCACCACTGTTTATATATACAGTGGTTAACTATAATGCAAATATTCTTTATCAAAATCAAGCAATATTACCCTCAATAAAAATAATACTTTATGTTATTTTTCTCGTTAGCAATACCTATATATCATTAAAAATCAATACGATAAATAAATTCACATTAAACACCTAAAAATAGCATTTGCTATTATTAATACTCATTGTTATATTTAATACATATAGCAAATTGAGTTTCGCTTTCGATGTTTAGAGGTGTATTTATGACAACTGAACCAGTAATCATACCGCCAGCCAATTTCACTGATGAAGATATCGTTGCTTGGATGAAAGATAAATTATCTTCTGTTGATCATCTGCTTGAGCTTTATGCTAAACGTGGGAAGCTGGTGGCTGACTTATCAGAATTGGATGATGAAATAGACGAGTACAGAATCAAAAGTGCTATTCAGACCCAAAGAAAATGATTTTTATGTGTGAAGAGAACGTGTGAAGAGAAACAATGGCTGGCTGAGTCTTAAACCATTAACGGGGGTGTGGTGATAATGTTCTGCTCAGTCAGCCATTTTTATAAAGTTAGTTTTATAACCAAAGAGCGTGGGCGTGAAAAAAAGTAACCTGCAGTCAGCTAGAAATCCGAATCCCAATCGGGCTGATGAAACCACAGGTGGTCCGCTCTTTTTGATTATGACTCTAGCAATAAGTAAGGGTGCTGGCATTCATCCATGACAGTCCATATCAGGTATCTACTGTAGCTAGTGCCCTTTCTTATTGTGTGAAGTGATAATGTGAGGTTATAGAAATGAGCCAAGAAGATCGTAAGACAAATGTTCCCGACTTTCTTTCCGAATTGGACGCTGGCGTTTTTGAAAATAAAGTCTCTGCTGTTTTAAATGATGTGGCTTTAGGCGTTTTGAATAATGGTGGAAAAGGCAAGGTCACTATTGAATTAGATATTGCTCGCCTTAGTAATTCAATGGAAGAAAAACGAGTTGAAATAACTCATAAACTTAAATTCTCTGCACCAACACCACGCGGAAAACGGGCTGAAGAAGACACCACCAAAACGCCAATGTACGTGGGTAAAGGTGGTAAGTTGACCATTATGCAAGAAGACCAAGGTCAATTATTTTCTTTGCAAGGTCAGCCCGACGGGAAATTAAAATCCGTTAATTAGTTTCCTTATTTTTAATTAAACCTATCCATTTAATTTAATGCTTTTAAATAAGTAGGAGTTTATTCATGTCTCAATTAGACGGCACTGCTATTTCGCAAATTCAAAATATGGCTGTGGCTTCATTAAGTCTCGATGCAATAGAGAAGTCTCTTTGCCCTGCTATTGTTCTTCCGAACGACTTTAAAGTAAGTAGTTTGGAAAATTTACAAGAAGGTCGCTTCCGTTTTCGCGGTGAAATGAAAACAACCAGCATTAGCGACTTTGTTAAATACTCAATCAAAAATGCAGTTGAAGAAGGTGTTAGTTGCTTTATTGATGCTGATGAAATGAGTGCCGAAACTATTTTTAATATCGGCACAATTGGTGAGCCTGGTCATGCTGATAACACAGCACTTGTAAAATTAAAACAAACCGCTCCATTCTCAGCACTATTAAAAATTGATGGTGTTAAATATCGTCAAAAAGAATTAGCCGAGTGGTTAGAAGATTGGCGTGATTATTTAATGGCGTTTGATGCAGAAGGTAATGTTTTAGATATCAAACAAGCTATTTCTGCTGTTCGCCGTATTACGATTGAATCAACACGCTCTGCTGAACATGAAGATCACGATTTTAGTGCTAAACGTTCAGTATTAGAAAATGTTGAAGCAAGAAGCAAAGATGTTATGCCAACTGCATTCCAGTTTACATGCACTCCGTATGACGAGTTAAAAGAACGTAGCATTAAATTGCGTTATAGCGTGCTCACTGGCGGTGATGTTCCTGTTTTAGTGCTCCGTATTGTTCAACTTGAAAATCTTGAAGAACAAATCGCTCAAGAGTTTCGCAATCTGCTTTGTGATGAATTCGATGAAAGTGAAATCGAAACATTCATTGGCAAATTTTCAGCTTAATTATTAATTAATCGCCATCTTATGGGTGGCGATATTACTCAAATAGGAATAACTGAAAATGGCTAACGGATCAGTAAACAAAGTAATTCTTATCGGCAATTTAGGTCGTGATCCTGAAATTCGCTACCTGCCTTCTGGTGGTGCTGTTGCCAATTTAGCTGTGGCCACATCAGAAAAGTGGCGAGATAAACAAACGGGTGACAACCGAGAAAAGACAGAATGGCACCGTGTCGTTCTGTTTGGAAAACTCGCTGATATCGCCAGTGGCTATTTGTGCAAAGGTTCTCAAGTTTATATTGAGGGACAACTACAAACGCGTGAATGGGATGATAACGGCGTTAAACGCTATACAACAGAAGTTGTTGTAAAGGTTGGAGGCACAATGCAAATGCTTGGTGGTGCTAGTAAATCAGCAGGTTCACAGTCGGCACAGCAAAATCAGCCACCAGCTCAACCTCAAGCCCAAAGTAGTCAACCACCAATGGATTTTGAGGATGATATTCCCTTTGCTCCAATTGGGCTTATGTATCCACGCCATTTAATTAATGTGATTTAAGGAGATCTTTACTATGGGGCGCTTCCATGAAGATACTAAAATGCACGAAATGGCATGCATTAAATCCGATGGGTTATATCGTCATTACCACTTTTCTAACCCAAAAAATTCAGCATATTGGTTTGATATTGTGACAACACCTTATTATCTATATATGACTGGAGATATGGGTACTTGGGTATTTAGCCGTATTAAAGATATGCTTTATTTCTTTAATAAAGATAGCCTTAACTTAGGTTATTTAGCTGAAAAATTGCAGATTGGATCATCTCGTAGTGAAGCCACGGCAATTTATAAAGAAGTTGATGTTAAAAGAACACTAGAATATTTAAACAATGAACTCCAGCAATGGAAGAATGATATTTTAGATGAGGAAGAAGATCGCGAAAAATTAGCTGATTTAAAAGAGGCTTATAAAGATTTTTCCAGAAGAATTGGTGAGTTGAAATCATTAATCAATGATTACTGCATTAGCGGTTCAATTTCGGAACAGTCATATTCCTTTGCTATTGAAAACTCCAGTTTTACAGATCCGTCAATAGGAGGCATAGAATCACCTTGGGATTGGGAGTCACTATATCCTGTAACAAAGCCAACATCTGGTTTTGTATGGGCATGTGAAGCTATTCAGTATGCAAGTAAGCAGATCCTGATAAAAGAGTTAGCAAGCAACGCTATGGATAAATTCCTAGCTATTGGGGATTGCCATGAGTAAAGAGCGTGGAATTATATTTAATACCGAGATGGTAAAAGCCATTTTAGATGGGCGTAAAACTCAAACTCGTAGAGTAATGAACAACCAGCCTTGCACACTATCAGGAGAAACTATTTCCGTACAACAGGATGATTTTAATTTCAGATGGGCTGGCGATTTACATAACGATACCAGCGGTTGGTTTCCTTGTCCTCTTGGCAAGGTTGGTGATCGCCTTTGGGTTCGTGAAACATTTAAAACAGGGGTATGCACTGAATCAACAATTGCATATAAAGCTACACATAAACCATCTGATTTAGAGGAAGGATGGTATGAAGAAATTAAGTGGACTCCATCTATACACATGCCTCGTAGATATTCGCGCATTACGTTAGAAATCACCGATGTTCGTGTTGAGCGTTTAAAAAGTGCTGATGATAATGAATTTAAAGCCGAAGGTTATCCTTTAGATAGAGAATTAACTGGGGGCAGTATGGACCCGTTTTGTTGGTTTCGTAATCTTTGGGATTCAGTATCACCTACTAACTTTAAATATGCAGATAATCCGTGGGTATGGGTGATTGAGTTTAAAAGGATTTAATAATGGAAATAAAAGGACAATTAATTAGTAGTCAGCGTTATTTAAATGAATATGTTGTTTTAGATAAAGTTAAAAGATTTAAAGTGTTTATTGTCGATATATTGCATGTAACTTTAAGAGGTAAGCAATATACATTATTAGTAAATGGGCATCATAATTTCGCAGCTGCAAAAAGGTTAGGGATAAAACCACAATACAGAACACCTAAAAAATTATTAAAAGCATTTAACTCCTGGTCTCAAAGTGAAAGAGAAACTTTTATTATAAATAACCTAACTGATAGCCATTTATATGATGTAAATACAGGTGAGGTTGTGCAGGAGTTAATGGAACCAGATTTTAATAATATGTCATTTCAACGGAATCTAACAAACGGATTAAAATTGTATCAGCAATAACCACCAGCATTAACTAATATCTATTTAAACTGTGTACGGACAGTGTGGAGAGAAAATATGAATACAGTATTTTTATTGTTAGCTGAATATGAAACGTCTCAAATTCCTCTATCTGTTGTTGCTGAGAAATTCCTTAGCATATCGCCTTCTTGGGCTGATAAAAAAGCTAACCTTGGCGAGTTACCATTTCCAACATACAGGGATAATCAAAAATCAGGAAGATTGGTGCATATTGTAGATTTAGCGGAATGGATAGATAAAAAAAGAGAAATAGCAAAACAAGAATTTGAACACCTTCAATGAGAAAAACAAGCTGGAAAATAGATATAATCCAGCTTGTTATCTTTTACTTATCAAAATATTCAAGCTCATCAGAGTTAGACGACTCAACCTCAGGCATCCAGCTTGTATCGCTCCATATTTCTTCTAATGCATCGGTTATTTTGTCTTTTTTTTCATTTTTCTTTAGTCCATCAATGATTAACTTTGTTTGTGACCCCCACAAAGCACTAACCTCCAACTCAGAATAAGAAGGGGAAAGTTTCTTTTTTACTTCTTTTTTCAGCGCGTTAAACATATCAGGATGGGTATTTTTTTGAATTGCTTTATCAAAAAATAATTTTATATGAATCATGAACACCTCCATTTACTGTTTATTTATACAGTATAATTTAGAGGTGAAAAAGATCAACTTTTATTCAATTTATCAAATTTATCATGCAATGATTTGGGGTATAACTCTGTATATACCTGCCAAAGAACATTTAAAGATCTGTGCCCTGTCACTTGAGCCACCTCTTCAATACTAAAGCCAGCTTCAAATAAACGACTTGCCCCTTCTCTTCTTAAGTCATGATATCTAAGATCTTCAATCCCTAATGCGTTCCTGGTGCGCTGAAAACCTGCAGTAACTGATTTAGGGTTATAAGGGAAAATTCTATCACTTGTTTTTGGTTGGCGACTCAGTATTGCCCATGCATCCCCCAGTAAAGGCACTGACATGTGGTTACCTGATTTTTTACGCGGATCTTTTCTATCTCTAACAATTACTGATCTGTTTTTCTCGTCAACGTCTGCCCATAGAATTTTGCACACTTCACCAATTCGCATGCAACTAAGAATAGAAAAATCTAAAATATCAACATAAGGGATAATGCACTCTCTGTGTTCGCTTCGTTTTTTAAGCGCTTCTCTTAGTTGTTTTAATTCTTCTTTTTGAGGTCTACGACTACGCCGTTGTGATTTACCAATCAATCCCATTTGAATGAGTAACGGGCGTGCCTCATACGCTGGATTAGCCGTATATTCTATACCATAGATAGGTTTTGCCGATTTTAATACCGAGGTCAAATAACTAACATCATGGTTAATGGTTGAGGGTGATGCACCTGATGCGTGTCTATGTCTGCAATGATCAACAATATGTGAAACGGTAAGCTCTGTTAGCCCATATTTAGACAAATCAGAATCAAACAGCATTTCTAAAACATACCGTTTTGTTCTTCCTGCTTTCCCGCCAAGATCTGGATCATTTAAATATTTAAACAGTAAATCTCTGACTGTTATTTTTGTTGCATCAGTTGGATCTGGTATGCCGTTTTGCTCTAGCTCTAAAACACGTTTAGTTCCCCATGTTTTTGCATGAGCCTGTTTGGTGAACGTTCTGCTTTCATTATAAATTCTCTTTCCACCAGCTTTCACAGAAACGGAACATCTGTATCGAGCAGTGCCGTCTGCTCTATCGCGTTTTGATATGGTATAGTAAGCCATCTCTATATAAATCCTCTCTCACTCTCAGCAGGACACCAAATTTTGGTGTCCTCACTGGTGTCCTGATAAAGAGAAAATACACTAAAATGGGTTATAATGCACGAAAATACACCAACCGATAAAACACTAGAAAACAAGCAAACACAGGGCACTCAAGGGAATTACCCGTTGAACCGCTTCTCTGTTGCGCCGATGCTCGATTGGACTGATCGTCATTGTCGTTATTTCTTTCGTCAGCTCAGTAAAAATACACTGCTTTATACTGAAATGGTCACAACAGGTGCCATCATTCACGGTAAAGGCGACTATCTAAAATACAGTGAAGAAGAACATCCAGTCTCTTTGCAGTTAGGTGGAAGCGATCCTCAAGCTTTAGCGCAATGTGCAAAATTGGCACAAGAGCGTGGCTATGATGAAATCAATTTAAATGTGGGCTGCCCTTCAGATCGCGTACAAAATGGGCGTTTTGGTGCTTGTTTAATGGGAGATGCACAACTCGTTGCAGATTGTGTGAAAGCCATGCGTGATGTCGTTGATATTCCTGTTACGGTAAAAACCCGTATTGGTATTGACGAGCTAGATAGCTACGAATTTCTATGTGATTTTATTGATACTGTTAGCCGTGATAATAACTGTGATACCTTTATTATTCATGCCCGTAAAGCATGGTTATCGGGTTTAAGTCCAAAAGAGAACCGTGAAGTTCCACCTTTAGATTATCCTCGTGTTTATCAATTAAAACGCGATTTCTCGCATCTCACTATGGCAATTAACGGTGGTATTAAGTCACTAGAAGAAGCCAAAGAGCACTTAAAATATATGGATGGCGTTATGGTAGGTCGTGAGGCTTATCAAAACCCGTCAATTCTAACGCATGTTGATCATGAGCTTTTTGACAACCAGCTACCTATTGCCAATGCAGTCACTGCGGTAAGAGCAATGTATCCTTATATTGAGAAAGAGCTCTCACAAGGTACTTATTTAGGTCATGTTACACGTCATATGTTGGGGATTTTCCAAGGTATTCCAGGCGCTAGACAATGGCGACGTCATTTAAGTGAAAATGCCCATAAACAGGGCGCTGATTTATCTGTTTTAGAAAATGCACTTAAATTTGTAACTGAAAAATAACGATATTAAAAATAAAACCAGCCACATTGGGCTGGTTTTACTTTCATTAAAGTAATGAGAAGAAGCGATTATAATTGGCAACTAAATAAGCAATTTGAAATTCAAATGCTTCTTTAACTTCACGTTTACCTTCTTCTGTTCCTTCTTTCTTTTTAATATCAAAAAAAGCATTTTGCATTAATTGAACTGATACATCCATTGATTTTTGGAATGCAGATAAATTATTATTTTCACCAAGGCGTTTAAATAATGCTTCTGTTTTTTCATCTGCGACATCACGAATAAATTGTAATTCAACATTACTGACTTTATTATCTTCATAAATAAAATCAATAAAATCCTTTAATTCATCTTTTTGCATAAACACTCCATATTCTATTAATAAAAATCACGAAAACGTAAATTAAAAGAGATAGAGTTAAAAATAAATCTAAAATAAAAATAAGGCTTTTTTTTGATAATCAAACTTGAAATTATTTATATTTATTAATAATAAATATTAAAAACCTATTTAATTTATTTTAAATAGGTTTTAGTTTTTATAAATAATAATTAAGGAATAAGTAAACTCGATCCTTGAGATTGTCTACTTTCAAGATAACGATGAGCATCTTTCGCATCTGCTAAAGCAAATTTCTGATTATCTGGCACACTTACATCAATTTTACCGCTACCAATTAATGCAAATAGCGCTTCACTTGCAGCATCTAGCTCTTCACGCGTTGTGATATAACCCGAAATAGATGGGCGCGTCACATATAGAGAACCTTTTTTATTAAGAATACCTAAATCGACACCTGTTACGGCACCTGATGCATTACCAAAACTCACCATTAAGCCACGGCGCTGCAAGCAGTCTAACGAATCTAACCACGTTGCTTTACCAACAGAGTCGTAAACAACAGGCACTTTTTGGTTATTAGTTAGCGCCAAAACACGTTCCACAATCGACTCAGTCTGGTAATTAATCACTTCCCATGCACCTGCGGCTTTTGCTTTGGCAATTTTTTCATCACTACCTGCTGTACCAATCATTTTTGCACCAATGGCCTTCGCCCATTGGCTAGCAATTAAACCAACACCACCAGCTGCTGCGTGGAATAAGAAGGTTTCACCCGCTTGTAATTTATAAGTTTCATTGAAGAGATAATAAACCGTTAATCCTTTTAAGAAAGAGGCTGCGGCTTGTTCAAAAGAGATATTATCAGGCAGACGTGCTACTTTATTTTCTGGTACATTATGCGTATCGCTATAAGCCCCTAGCGGAGATTGCGCATACACAACTCTGTCCCCTTCTTTTAGTGAAGTCACTTTAGCGCCTGTTTTGATAATAATGCCCGCAGCTTCAGTGCCTAATCCACTTGGGAATTGGCTTACAGGATATAATCCGCTACGTACATAAGTATCAATATAGTTAATACCAATTGCCTTATTGGCAACTTGAACTTCATGATCGCCAAGAGGAGCGGGTGTAAATGTTGCTAACTCAAGAACATCTGCATCGCCATGAGTTGCAAATTGAATACGATTAGCCATTACTATCTCCTTTGTAGGATGAGAGGTTAAATAAGCGAGCGCAAAAAGACCTTTGGAGATAATGACAAAGGATAGCTATTTCTACAAGGCACAGATAATTGGGTTAGCGTATACTAATACGCTGACTGACACTTTTTCGATTTTATGCAGGATTTATGGCCAGAAACAAGACCACTGACAAGCTGATGTCTGATATTAAAGACCGACAAATGGAGGGATTAAAGCTACCTCCCCATTCGCTGGAAGCAGAGCAGTCCGTGTTAGGCGGTCTGATGATAGATAATGAACGTTGGGATAATGTTTCTGAACGCGTCACCGCCGAAGATTTTTATAGCCGACCTCATCGTACTATCTTCTCGCAAATGCAACGTTTGTTGGAATTAGGCAAACCTATCGACCTGATTACGCTATCCGAAGCATTAGAACAAAATGCCGAGTTAGACAGTGTAGGTGGTTTTGCCTATTTAGCAGAACTTTCAAAAAATACGCCAAGTGCGGCGAACATCAACGCTTATGCGGATATTGTCCGAGAGCGTGCGGTTGTTCGCGATATGATAAAAGTTGCCAACGAAATTGCAGATGCGGGTTTTGATCCTCAAGGACGCACCAGTGAAGATCTGCTCGACTTTGCTGAATCAAGAGTGTTCCAAATTGCTGAAACACGCGCCAATAAAGACGAAGGCCCTAAAGCAATAGATGCAATTTTAGAAGAGACTGTTGAAAAAATAGAACAGCTCTATCAAAAACCTCATGATGGTGTCACAGGGGTTTCAAGTGGTTATCAAGACCTTGATAAAAAAACCGCAGGATTACAAAAGTCAGATTTAATTATTGTTGCTGCACGTCCTTCTATGGGTAAAACCACATTTGCCATGAACTTATGTGAAAATGCAGCAATGACGGAAGAAAAACCCGTACTTATCTTCAGCTTAGAGATGCCCGGCAACCAAATCATGATGCGTATGTTGGCATCATTATCTCGTGTCGATCAGACAAGAATTCGTACAGGCCAGCTTGATGATGAGGATTGGGCACGTATTTCAAGCACCATGGGTATTTTGCTTGAAAAACGCAATATGTATATCGATGACTCATCGGGTTTAACACCAACAGAAGTACGCTCTCGTGCTCGCCGCATCTATCGTGAACATGGCGGTTTAAGCCTTATCATGATTGACTACTTACAGTTAATGAGAGTACCTTCATTATCTGAAAACAGAACACTAGAAATTGCTGAAATTTCTCGTTCTTTAAAAGCGTTAGCTAAAGAATTACAAGTTCCTGTGGTTGCTCTATCACAGTTAAACCGTAGTTTGGAACAACGTGCTGATAAACGCCCTGTTAACTCCGACTTACGTGAATCAGGCTCTATTGAGCAAGATGCTGACCTTATCATGTTTATTTATCGTGATGAGGTTTACCACGAAAGTAGTGATTTAAAAGGGGTTGCAGAAATCATCATCGGTAAACAACGTAACGGTCCAATTGGTACAGTAAGGCTTACCTTTAACGGCCAATGGTCACGCTTTGATAACTATGCGGGCCCTGCTTACGACGATGAATAATCACTAACCTTGACTTAATGAAAGGAAGTATTGGAATAATATGAAAGCGGCAACCGCAGTGATAGATCGCCGCGCTCTGCGTCACAATTTTCAGCATGTGAGAGACTATGCCCCACATAGCCACCTGATAGCTGTCGTGAAAGCAAACGCTTATGGTCATGGGTTATTAGAAACAGCATATACCTTAATGGACAATGCTGATTGTTTTGGTGTTGCACGTATTGGTGAAGCATTAACCTTACGAAGTGGGGGTATTGTAAAGCCCATTCTTCTGTTAGAGGGCTTTTTTGATATCGTTGACCTACCTATTTTAGTCGTCAACCACATTGAAACGGTTGTTCATAGCCAAGAACAATTAGAAGCATTAGAACAGGCCGACTTAGATGAACCCGTCAAAGTATGGATGAAAATCGATACGGGGATGCACCGTTTAGGCGTGCGTCCTGAAGATGCGCAAGCCTTCTATTTACGACTTTCCGCCTGCAAAAATGTACAACAACCTGTCAATATTGTGAGCCATTTTAGTCGCGCTGATGAGCCTGATGTTCCTGAAGCAACACAAAAACAAATCACATTATTTCAAAATTTTATTCAAGATAAAGCCGGTGATAAGTCTATCGCAGCGTCTGCGGGTATTTTATTTTGGCCTCAAGTTCATTATCAGTGGGTTCGCCCCGGTATTATTACTTATGGTATCTCCCCCACTGGTGATGAAAGAACAGGTAAAGATTTTGGCTTAACCCCTGCAATGACACTGAAAACAAGCCTGATTGCTGTTCGTAAACATAAAGCGGGTGAACCTGTTGGTTATGGTGGAACATGGGTAAGTGAAAAAGACACTTATCTTGGTGTGATCGCTATTGGTTATGGCGATGGTTATCCTCGTAGTGCACCTTCAGGTACTCCTGTGTGGATCAATGGTCGAAAAGTGCCTATTGTTGGCAGAGTTTCGATGGATATGATCAGCGTCGATTTGGGGACTGAACTGATTGATAGTGTTGGTGATGAAGCTATTTTATGGGGAGATGTGTTGCCCGTAGAAGAAATTGCCAAATATAGTGGTATTAGCGCCTATGAGTTGATTACAAAATTAACCTCGCGCGTCATCATGGAATACCTAGACGAACAATAATACACACGATATTGTATCCCTATGACACACTAAAAGTGATTGGAGAAGAAGCCGTGTTTCAACAGGTTGAAGCGTTTCCGGGAGATCCGATTCTCTCATTGATGGATGTTTATAACAAAGACCCACGTCAGGATAAAATTAATTTAAGCATTGGTCTTTATTATGACGAAGAAGGCAAGACCCCTATTTTAGGAACAGTTTCAGTTGCGCGTCAGCAACTTAATGCCATGACCCCCACCGCAACACTTTATTTACCAATGGAAGGGCTGGCGCCTTATCGCAGCGAAATTCAAGATCTCCTTTTCGGTGCAGATAATCCTCTAATTGCAGAAAAGAAAATTGCCACAATCCAAACATTAGGTGGATCAGGCGCATTAAAAGTAGGTGCTGATTTTCTCCATCGCTATTTCCCAAGATCAGAAGTGTGGATAAGTGATCCGACTTGGGATAATCATGCTTCTATTTTTGCGGGCTCGGGTTTCAAGGTAAATTATTACCCATACTTTGATCCTGAAACCAAAGGCGTAAAATTTGAAGCACTACTCGATTGCTTTAAAAAACTGCCTGAAAAAAGCATCGTATTGATGCACCCATGTTGCCACAACCCAACAGGCTCTGATCTGACTAAAGATCAATGGGATCAAGTCACTGAAGTATTAAAAGCTCGCCAAGCAATTCCATTCTTAGATATTGCTTATCAAGGCTTTGCTGAAAATTTAGATGAAGATGCTTACGCTATTCGTACTATGGCAAAAGCAGGATTACCGATACTTACCAGTAACTCTTTTTCAAAAATATTTGGGATCTACGGTGAACGTGCTGGTGGCTTATCAATTGTGTGTGAAAATGCCACTGAATGCGAACATGTATTAGGTCAGTTGAAAGCAGGTGTACGTCGTATCTACTCAAGCCCTGCAAACTATGGTGCGCAAATTGTCAATAAAGTGCTATCAGACCAAGTTTTAACTGCACAATGGCAAAAAGAAGTCGCGCATATGCGTGATCGCATTAAAGAGATGCGCGTTACTTTAGTCGAAGCTTTAAAAGTTGCTCTACCTGAAAAGAATTTTGATCATCTATTAACTCAACGCGGTATGTTCAGCTATACCGGCTTTACACAAGCGCAAGTTGATAGATTACGTGACGAATTTGGTATTTATCTTGTCGGTACTGGCCGTGTTTGTATGGCAGGTGTTAATACAAGTAATGTTCAGCGCATTGCGCAAGCCTTTGCGGCTGTGAGTATTTAATCTAATCAACGCAATTCCATGATAAAAAAATACCTGCCTATTTTTATAAGCAGGTATTTCTTTTTACTGCATCACAACATCACTGCCGCTTTAGGTTTTCGCCTTTTATATATTGACAGCTTGCTTCTTTTCCCCAGCATTACGACGCGCTTTTTCTTCCATAATCTCAATGATTTGAATATCTGTATGTTGCATTGCACGACTGGCTAATGCACAGAGATTCGCTATTGAACTATCGACATCGTCACTGACAATACCATCAGTACCCGCAACACTTTGATTTTGCATCGCCATTAATACTGCTTTATAGGCACTCGCTGCACTACTTGATACTTTCATTGCACAGCTATTCGATGCGCCATCACAGATAATGCCACTGATATCACCAATCATACTGTTGATAGACATACTGACAGTGGTGAAATCTTTTGTGAGTAACCATGCCATTCCTGCGGCTGCTCCCATTGAAGCGGTTGTTGCAGCACAAAGGGCGGAAAGTGGTGGAAAATGGCTATGAACATAAATTGCCATTAAGTGAGATAAAACCAATGCACGCAGTAAGGTTTCATCATCGGCTTTAATAAATTCAGCAACCACCATTACAGGCAATGTTGCGGCAATACCCTGATTACCTGAGCCTGAATTACTCATTGCAGGTAATACCGCCCCACCCATACGAGCATCAGATGCAGCTGATGCTCTGATCATGATTTCATTAAGTAAGTCTTTACCTAACAAACCTTTCTCTTGTTGCAGAATTAAGGTACGACCAATGGCTAATCCATAGGTGTTTTGTAGTCCCTCTTCTGATAAAGCGCCATTTAAACGAGCGGCATTGAGCATAAATTCAATTTCACTCACTGGTACGTTAAGTGCGAAATTATAGATATCTTCAGCACAAACATCAGTAAAAGGTTTTTCATCAGTAGATTCACAATTATTGGTAAGCGCTGATTTATCTTCCTCAAAAACAACGTTACCGTTACATTCACAACGAACAACATGTGTATGCTCTCTTGCGATACTGACGATGGCATAACCAGATTGGCTATACACTTTCGCTTCAGAGTAAAGAACATCTTCACAAGGTGCTTTTACACCCACAGTGACTTTACCTTGAGCAACCAGTGTCTTAGCTTGAGCAACTGCATCAGCGGATGCTTTTAACAAGACCTCCAACCCAGCATCAGGATCTCCTCCTGTCGCACCTAATGCTGCTGCAATAGGTAGCCCAGCCATTCCCGTTCCCGGCACTGTTACGCCCATTCCGTTTTTCATCAAGTTTGGTGAAACCCAAGCTTCGACACGAACAACAGGCTCGCCTAAAAGCGCAGTTGCTTTCGTTGCTGCCAATGCTAATGAAATTGGCTCAGTACAACCCACTGCTGGCTTAACACCTTCACGTAACTGACGAACAAACTGTGACCATAAATGAGAATTTTTGTTCTGGCTCATAATCTAACACCTTGGATTAATTTAGTTTTTAAAAACAATGCCTAACTAGAACCGAAGTCGGCGACTATGAGAATGCCAAGAACGGAGAGATAACGAGCAGTAAACCGGTAAAAATAATCAGGTAGAGCGATGCACCTTTGTATTTGTGTAACATTGGTACTTTGTACACTAAGTATGCAGGGATAAGACAACCCACCATACCGAAGATTGGGCTACAAATTGAGGTAAAACTCAGTACTGGTGCATTCAGAATGATTGCACCCCATGCTAAAAGCACGGCGAAAATCATGATGCCGTTTTGTACCCATTTTTGGTTGATTTTTTCTGCTGGAATATAGCGTTGCAGAATATTCATAACGATCCCTTGTGTCGCTTCACGGAAACCTAGGTAGACACCAAAGAATGCAGTCATTACGGCGAAGATATTTAGCATAACGCTTACAACAGTTACCCAACCACCAGGGAAGAATTTTGCAGCAATCGCTAATGCAGAGATATTTTGTTCATACGCTTTAACTGCTTCATCATGACCCATTGCTAATGTGAATGAGATTGCATAGAAGAAAACAGTACAGAACAACACACCGAACGCGATGTTCATTGCACGTAACGCTTTGTGACGAGCAACTTCACGGTTTTTATTACGACCACGGTAAGAGATAACCATTGGACTTAATGTTTGGATAAACAGAATTGAAGTCAGGGTAAAAGGTAATGTAATGATTGCTTCTTTGATTAAACGTCCAGCGGGTGGTAATGCTCCCACGTTATAAAGATGCCACATACCAATCATGGAGATCCCTAACGCAGCAACAACAAACAGTTTAGTTAGTACCATAAAGCTTGATACTTTAAACAGTAATTGTTCACCACGAGAAGAGATAGCGACTAAAGCACAAATCAAGATCAAACCATAGAATGGGTTTTCTGACAGTAAACCTTCCGTAACACCAAATGTTTGTAAGTAAGAAGCGCTGTCATTGGTGATTGCCGTTGAGTAAACAAACATCCAAATGACTAGCATCACAAAGTAGAGTGCTCCTAATAAAATACCCCAGTTTTTACCGAGATAACCAGTGATAACACTTGGGTAGTCTTTACACTCTGGAGATTCAGCCAACGTATTAATAAATAGGCGTTGGAAAAGGTACATCGCAGGATAACCAATGATCGAGGATAGTAGGAAAACCCATAATCCCATCAGACCTACCTGCACAGGTAAAAACACAATACCTGCACCGATAGCCATACCGATACTCATGATAACCCAGCCCACATCATTGCCGTCGAATTTAATTGCAGCACGCCATTCTTGTTCTGTCATACCTGCGCGGCGAGCGCCAGCACTAGTTGCGGGATAGCTTGTTGTCTCTATTTTTGAGGAAGCCGTTTCCATATTAGTACTCACTTTTTATATTGTAATTGTTAATAGCAAAACGAATTTTTGGGGGTAAAAAAAGTCTATCTAACATTGCGATGTCGAAATAGCCTTACTCTTTGCAGGTATTATTTATTATGGGTAAATGATAGGGAATATTACGGAGAAAAAAGTTGTTATAAATCGTGATAGCCCGAAATGATTTGGAAAAAAATTCTATCGTAAGGAGAAAAATAGGATTATCTGTTCAAAGAGCATAGTAAATAATAACCTTCCCTCTATTGCAACCTTTATAAACAAATAAATAATTGATTAATAATGAAAAATAACTATTGTTATACAATAATAGTCAAGTATAACAATTGAAACAAATCACCAAATAAACTGTGCTGTCTATCACGATATACTATGATAATCCTTTCTATTTAGCTTTGTTATCTCGTATTTGGTTAAAATACTGTTACTAAACAGCACAATTAACCATTTGATCTGTTTTTTATAAAAATAGGTGGCTAATAAGATAAAAATAGATAAGGAAGTGTATAACCCAAAGAGAATACTTTTTTCGATAGAATTAAATTCTATCATATCCCATGGATTTACTTTTCTTGAAGAAAGTGCGCTACAAACCGTAAAGGGTTTATTGTTCGTAGCGCTTAGATCATAAGGGAATAAGCGGTGTGCTCTTAATAACCGCGCTCTAAGATTGGTTTTAAGAATCTTGCAGTATGTGAGCCTTCAAACTCTGCGACTTGCTCTGGTGTGCCTGACACTAAAATTTGACCGCCACCACTTCCGCCTTCAGGGCCAAGATCCACAATCCAGTCCGCTGTTTTGATCACATCAAGATTGTGCTCAATAACAACAATGGTATTACCTTGGTCACGTAATTGATGAAGTACTTCAAGTAACAACTCAATATCAGCAAAGTGAAGCCCTGTTGTAGGCTCATCAAGAATATAAAGCGTCTGTCCCGTACCACGTTTTGACAACTCTTTTGCTAACTTAACTCGCTGTGCTTCACCACCCGATAAAGTCGTTGCTGATTGCCCCAAGCGAATATAAGAAAGACCAACATCAATCAATGTTTGTAACTTACGAGCCAGCGCTGGCACAGCATCAAAGAACTCCCTCGCCTCTTCAATGGTCATATCCAACGCTTCGTGAATGTTTTTCCCTTTATATTTTATTTCAAGGGTTTCACGGTTATAACGCTGACCTTTACATTGATCGCAAGGTACATAAACATCTGGCAAAAAGTGCATCTCAACTTTTATTACGCCATCACCTTGGCAAGCCTCACAACGACCACCTTTTACGTTGAAACTAAAACGACCTGGCGTATAACCACGAGTACGCGATTCAGGTACACCCGCAAATAACTCACGAATAGGTGTAAATACCCCTGTATAAGTTGCTGGATTTGAACGAGGTGTTCGACCAATCGGGCTTTGGTTAATATCAATGACTTTATCGAAATGCTCTAAACCTTCAACGTCTAAATAAGGTGCAGGAACACTATTTGTAGCACCATTTAATTGGCGTTGTGCAATAGGGAATAACGTATCGTTAATCAACGTTGATTTACCTGAGCCTGAAACGCCCGTAATGCAGGTAAATAAACCCACGGGTAATTTCAGATTTACGTTTCTTAGGTTATTACCTTTAGCACCTAAAATCGTCAGCATTTTCTCACGATCAACTGGAACGCGTTGCTCTGGAATAGCAATACGACGTTCACCACTTAAGAATTTGCCTGTTAATGAATTCGGATTATTGATGATATCTTCAAGCGTACCTTGAGCAACAATTTCACCACCGTGAACGCCCGCGCCTGGGCCAATATCGATAACATGATCTGCTGCACGAATAGCATCTTCATCATGTTCAACAACGATCACCGTATTACCCAAATTACGTAAGTGGATCAGTGTTTCAAGTAGACGATCGTTATCTCGTTGATGTAACCCAATTGAAGGTTCATCCAAGACATACATTACGCCAACTAATCCAGCACCAATCTGGCTGGCTAAGCGGATACGTTGCGCTTCACCGCCTGACAAGGTTTCAGCCGAGCGAGAAAGTGTGAGGTAATTTAAGCCTACATTGACCAAAAATTTAAGTCGATCACCAATCTCTTTTAAGACTTTTTCTGCGATCTTTGCTCTTTGACCACTGAGCTTGAGATTTTGGAAAAAGGTCATCGCATGACCAATGCTGTAATCTGCAATTTCAGGTAATGTAGTATTTTCAACATACACATGGCGCGCTTCACGGCGTAAACGCGTACCACCACAAGAAGCACAAGGACGATTACTAATATACTTAGAAAGTTCTTCACGTACCGCGCTTGATTCTGTCTCGCGGTAACGGCGTTCCATATTATTTAATACGCCTTCAAAAGGATGATGACGAACAACAACATCACCACGATCGTTTGTGTATTTAAATTCAATATTCTCTTTGCCTGAACCCGTTAAAATGACTTTTTGAATATTATCTGGTAACGAATCAAACGGCGCTTCAACATCAAAATGGTAATGTTCACCCAATGAGCGAAGCATTTGGAAATAATAGAAGTTACGGCGATCCCATCCTTTAATTGCACCACCAGCAAGAGAAATCTCTCTATTTTGGATCACTAATTCAGGATCAAAAAATTGCTGAACACCTAAACCATCACAAGTTGGGCAAGCCCCAGCAGGGTTATTAAAAGAGAATAAACGAGGCTCTAGCTCGCTCATGCTATAACCACAAACAGGACAGGCAAAGTTTGCAGAAAAAATAATATCATCTGCATTGTTATCATCCATATCAGAGATAACAGCAGTACCACCAGAAAGTTCTAATGCTGTTTCAAAAGATTCTGCTAAACGTTGGGCGAGATCGTCACGCACTTTAAAACGGTCAATCACCACCTCAATGGTATGTTTTTTCTGTAATTCTAATGTCGGCGGATCAGAAAGATCACACACTTCGCCATCAATACGCGCACGAATATAACCTTGGGCAGCAAGATTATTGAGTAACTTAATATGCTCGCCTTTACGCTCTTTCACCACAGGCGCTAACAGCATTAAGCGCTTGCCTTCTGGCTGCTCAAGTACATTATCAACCATTTGGCTAACTGTTTGAGCGGCTAATGGAATATCGTGATCAGGACAGCGAGGTTCACCAACGCGTGCAAATAAGAGCCGTAGGTAGTCATGAATTTCTGTAATCGTTCCCACAGTCGAACGCGGGTTATGCGACGTAGATTTCTGCTCAATCGAAATAGCGGGAGACAAACCTTCGATGTGATCAACGTCAGGCTTTTCCATTAACGAAAGAAACTGACGAGCATAGGCAGAAAGCGATTCAACATAGCGTCGCTGTCCTTCTGCATAAAGCGTATCAAAGGCTAAAGAGGATTTACCAGAGCCAGAAAGTCCCGTAATAACAATAAGTTTATCGCGGGGAATGACCAAATTGATATTTTTTAGATTATGGGTGCGAGCGCCCCGTACTTCGATTTTATCCATGAACATATCCCGGATTGAGAGAGTCGCCGAAAAAGAAAGAATCGGATAATTATGACACAAAGTTAACTGAATGGATATACAGTATATATAGTGAAATTGAATGACGATGAAAACCTGTCATTTTGAGACAAAAAAATTTCGACAATGTTCACAAATGAGAAATTCATCACGCGTCATATTCAAATTTTAGCGTACGTGATAAACTTATTCGCTTATGATTTCAAAAAATTTACTTTCGCAGGAGTACCGCACATGGCGAGCAGAGGCGTAAACAAAGTTATTCTTATCGGTAATTTAGGGCAGGATCCAGAAATCCGTTATATGCCAAGTGGTGGTGCAGTTGCAAACCTGACACTGGCAACATCAGAAAGCTGGCGCGATAAACAAACCGGTGAAATGAAAGAAAAAACCGAGTGGCACCGTGTGGTAATTTTCGGCAAACTGGCAGAAATTGCAGGCGAATATCTGCGTAAAGGTTCACAAGTGTATATCGAAGGTCAATTACAGACACGTAAATGGCAAGACCAAAGCGGTCAAGACAGATATAGCACTGAAGTTGTGGTCAATATCGGTGGCTCAATGCAGATGTTAGGCGGCCGTGGTGGTCAAGATGGCGCACCTTCACAAGGTGGCCAAGGCGGTTGGGGTCAACCACAACAGCCACAAGCATCACAACAATTTAGCGGTGGCGCACAATCTCGTCCTGCACAACAACCTGCAGCAGCACCAGCGCCAAACAATGAACCACCAATGGATTTTGATGACGATATTCCGTTTTAACGGTCACCTGAAACCTAGTTTCAGAAAAAATTATCTTAAAACCATCTAAAAAATTAACCCAGCTTAGGCTGGGTTTTTTGTTGATGATCATGCAGAACACTATGAAAAGTTATTTTCACAAAACCCCACTTTACACAAAGGTTTGCTTTCAAAAAATATGGTAAGATCTGCGCCATTAACAACGTCTGAGAGCATCTGATCCCCATGAATGAAGAGAAATTGCTCGCTCAGGCAGAAAAGATCTGCCAGAAACGAGGTGTTCGCCTGACTTCACAACGTCTGGCAGTATTGCGTCTGATAGTGCAGCAACCTTCTGCTATCAGCGCATACGACTTATTGGATTTACTACGCCAAGTTGAACCACAAGCAAAACCGCCAACGGTTTATCGTGGATTAGAATTTTTACTTGAGCAAGGATTTATCCATAAAATAGAATCCACCAACAGCTATGTACTTTGTCATCATTTTGATGATGTTGAACACACATCAGTAATGCTAATTTGTGACCGTTGTTTATCTGTCACTGAAAAAAATAGCCATAAAATCGAAAATTCTATTTCATTACTGGCACAAGAGAGTGGATTTCATTTACGACATAGCGTAATCGAAATTCATGGATTATGTTCACAGTGCCACGAAGCACAAGAGTGTACTCATCCTGAAGGTTGTCATCATGATCACAGTATGGATGATAATCTTAAGCAGAAAAAAACCGGTGACTATAAGCCTCGTTAAGCTTATAAAATACAAAAAGCCAGCTAAATGCTGGCTAATACGTGTTCTACTTTTGAATTCTCATTTCAGCTAATGAATACGCTTTACTTTCTTCACGCTTACCAATAGCAATAACTAAAATAACGACTTCTGAATCAATGATTTGGTAAACCAATCGAAAACCAGATGCTCGTAATTTAATCTTATAGCAACCCGAGAGATAACCTTTTAAGCGAGCAGACTCACTCTATATAAGGGTTTTCCTGTAATTTTTTTAATTTCTTTTTAAATTGTTCTTTAATGCTTTGATCGAGTTTCTACCATTCTTTTAATGCACGCTTATCAAACTCAATATTAAAGATCATCAATATTTACTCTTATACGTTTACATGGTTTCTTCAAACGCTCACGTACAACAGCTAAAATATCCTCATCTTCATCTTGTTCACCAACAACGACAGAAACTTCAGAGAAAGGTAACTTTTCATTTTCAGAAACATAACGTAGAAACAATCTTATAGCATCTGAAGGAGACAGGTTCATTTTTTCAAATACTTGATAAGCTTCTTTTTTTAGCTCATCGTCTACTCTAACTTGTATTGTTGTCATAAACACCTCCATAATTAAAACTCATCATATTGTAATTACATTTGTAGTGCAGTGGTGTTTTTTTATACAAATTAAAAAATAAAAAATGCAGATGATTTTGTGCTTTTACACATCATCTGCATCTTTATAAAATAAGTTGTGTTGACTTACTTTGGTACAAATTACAGCCATTCACCGTTACGAATAACCCCGACTGCTAAACCTTCCACAGTAAAGTTTTGTTCGCGTAAATCGACGATAATAGGTGAAAATTCTGGGTTTTCTGCATGAAGTTCAATTTTATTACCGCTTTTCTTAAGGCGCTTTACTGTCACTTCATCTTCAATACGAGCCACAATAACTTGCCCGTTGTGAACATCTTGCGTTTTATGCACGGCAAGTAAATCGCCATCCATAATACCGATATCTTTCATTGACATACCATTAACGCGCAATAAAAAATCTGCACTTGGTTTAAATAGCATTGGGTCAACTTGATAATGGCTTTCAATATGCTCTTGCGCTAAAAGTGGTTCACCAGCTGCGACTCGCCCAATTAATGGCAATCCTTCTGGCTCTTCTTCCATTAGCAAACGGATACCTCTGGATGCACCAGAGACAATTTCTATCACACCTTTACGAGCAAGAGCTTTTAAGTGCTCTTCTGCCGCATTTGGTGAGCGAAACCCAAGTTGGGAAGCTATTTCAGCCCGTGTTGGTGGCATACCCGTTTGCGAAATGTGATCACGAACCAAATCGTAAACCTGCTGCTGCCTTGCAGTTAATGCTTTCATTCCGCCCCCTGTTTGTTTATACAGTCAGACTGTGAGTATATACAGGTATATGACGATTTGAAACCTCAAATGAATATAAAACACGCATCTTTGGATTATTTTTCGACAAAAATCGAATTTTTTAACTTTATGCGAAGAAATGCCCCCAAAGAATGGTTACCCAAGTAAATAATCCCAATATAATAGCAATCAGAACGGCGGCAGAACCCATATCTTTTGCACGTCCAGATAATTCGTGGTATTCAGATCCAATTCGATCGACAACGGCTTCTATTGCACTATTTACCAGTTCCAAGATCACAACCAACACAACGGAACCAATGAGTAAAATGCGCTCTAGACCACTGACATCGATGAAAAATGAAAGGATAATTGCAACCAAGGTCACAATAGCTTCTTGTCTAAAAGCGGCTTCATTAATCCAAGCGGCACGAATGCCTTTGTATGAATAGCCACCAGCTTTAATGATTCGGGTAAGACCTTTATTTTGATTAGCCATAATAAACTCTATCGAAAACAAACGATTATTTTGCCACTTTTCTCTATTAATATTGTCACAGCACCACAGATCTACGAAAGACTTTCTGTTATGCTTTCGAAGTATTGCTAATAAGAGGCTACAACTATTTATGTCAGCTTGGCGTAAACTATATTATAACACATTGAATTTACCACTAAAATTACTGGTAAAAAGCAAACGAGTTCCGACTAACCCTATCACTGAATTAGGATTAGATACGTCGCGATCTTTTCTTTATGTTCTGCCTTATCATTCCAAGGCGGACTTACTGACTTTAAGACAGCAATGTCTATCATTAGGATTGCCAGATCCACTGCAACCTATTGAAATAGGCGGAACAAAACTTCCTGCATACGTCTTTATTGATGACGGCCCAAGAGTATTCCGTTACTACTCGCCCGATCCTCGAAAAGATTCCGTGAAGACATTCCACGCTTATCTTGATGCACATCGTAATAACCCACATCTTGATATTGAGATGTTGCCAGTTTCTGTGATGTTTGGACGCTCTCCAGGTCGTGAAGGCCATAATGGTGTTCCACATTTACGTGTGCTTAACGGTATCCAAAAATTTATCGCTATCCTCTGGTTAGGTCGTGATAGTTTTGTTCGTTTTTCACCCACTGTATCAATGCGTGAAATGGCGAACGAACACGGCACTGACACCAGTATAGCTCGAAAACTCGCTCGCGTTGCGCGTATCCATTTTTCACGTCAGCGTTTAGCGGCAGTTGGCCCTAAATTGCCAGCACGCCAAGATCTCTTCAATAAATTGCTTTCATCGAAAGCCATTGAAAAAGCAATTGAAGATGAATCAAAAGCGAAGAAAATCTCACTTGATAAAGCACGTAAAAATGCCACTGATATCATGGAAGAAATTGCAGCTAATTTCTCATATGAAGCGGTGCGTATTAGTGATCGTGTATTAAGTTGGACATGGAATAAGCTCTACCAAGGTATTAACGTTTATAATGCCGAACGCGTGCGTAAACTCGCGCAAGATGGGCATGAAATCGTTTATGTTCCTTGTCACCGTAGCCACATGGACTACTTGCTGCTTTCTTATGTGCTTTATCACCAAGGTTTAGTACCCCCACATATTGCGGCAGGTATTAACCTCAACTTCTGGCCAGCAGGTCCGATTTTCCGCCGTTTAGGGGCATTCTTTATCCGAAGAACCTTTAAAGGTAACAAGCTTTACTCCACCATTTTCCGCGAATATTTAGGTGAGCTATTTACACGAGGCTACTCCATTGAATATTTTGTTGAAGGTGGACGCTCTCGCACAGGTCGATTGTTAGATCCTAAAACAGGGACACTTTCAATGACGGTACAAGCCATGTTACGCGGTGAAACACGCCCTATCTCTGTTGTTCCAATTTACATTGGGTATGAGCACGTAATGGAAGTGGCAACCTATGCCAAAGAGTTACGTGGAGCAACAAAAGAGAAAGAAGGTTTTATGCAGATGGTCAGAGGATTACGTAAATTACGTAACCTTGGTCAAGGCTATGTGAACTTTGGTGAGCCGATTTCTGTTGTACAATACTTAAATCAGGCTGTACCACAATGGCGTGATGATATTGATCCCATTGAGCCACAGCGTCCAAGTTGGTTGAACCCAGCAGTAAGCGCACTAGCTGATAACATTATGGTTCATATCAATAATGCAGCATCGATTAATGCGATCAACCTTGTTTCAACAGCCTTGCTGGCATCACGTCAGCGCGCACTCACAAGAGAGCAACTGTTAGAGCAAGTCGATTGTTATCTGCAATTATTACGCAATGTGCCTTATTCGACAGATATGATTGTGTCTGATAAAAATGCTGAAACCTTATTAGAACACGCTCTACAATCAGATAAATTCCAAGTCGAAAAAGACAGTCTGGGTGATATTGTGGTACTTCCTCGTGAAAGCGCGGTATTAATGACTTATTACCGTAATAACACAATCCACTTAATGGTCACTCCGTCATTAATTGCCAGCATCATCTTACATCATGAAAAAATCCATCGTGATGATTTAATGAAACAAGTTGAGCTAATCTTCCCTCTTATTAAAGCGGAACTATTTATTCGTTATGAGAAAGAAGAACTCCCTGAAGTCATTAATACTTTGATTGCAGAATTGTGCCGTCAACGCCTGATTTGTTCTGATAGTGATGGCTTACTACGTATCAACCCAGCGCGTATTCGTCCATTACAGCTTTTAGCCGCCAGCGTCAGAGAAACATTACAACGCTATGGTATTACACTCTCCTTACTCAATTTTGCACCCGAAATTAGTCGTGCATTATTGGAGAAAGAGAGCCGTATCTTGGCACAACGTCTTTCAGTCTTGCATGGTATCAACGCACCTGAGTTCTTTGATAAAGCGGTATTCTCTACTTTAGTTTCAACGCTACGTGAAGAAGGGTATCTCAATGATAATGAAGATATCCTAAAAGCAGATGCATCTGCTCTTTACCAAGTGATTGCAAAATTAATGTCACCAGAAATTCGCTTAACCATTGAAAGCGTGGGGATCACTGAAGATAACAATTCAGTACAAACTATTGACGAAAAAAGTGAGCCTAAAGCTGATGAATAATCAGTAAATAGAGCCATAACCGAAATAGAAAAGGGATAAGCGCATTGCTTATCCCTTTTTGTTTCTACTCGATTGTAGAGAACCATTTAGCACTTATGATCCGTTAAAAATAACTAAATAAAATGCCCGCAAATAAAACAAAACCAACATAGTTATTATTCATAAAAGCTTGGAAACACGGCGCTCTTTCACGCTCTGCAATAAGTTTCTGCTGATAAATAAACAGCGCTGTTACTAACAATAGCGACCAGTAGTAGATACCTTTCAGATTCAGCAAAATACCGATACCCACTAATAATGCCAACATCACCAGTTGTAAAATACCGATAATAATTTTGTCATAACGACCGAATAAAATGGCGGTAGATTTAACCCCAATTTTTATATCATCATTACGATCAACCATGGCATATTGTGTATCGTAAACTACAGACCAGACAATATTGACAAGAAATAATAGCCAACACACTAATGGCAAACTTTCAGAAACAGCAGCAAATCCCATAGGGATTGACCAGCCAAAAGCCATACCTAAAATAAGCTGGGGTAAATTACTAAACCGTTTAACGAAAGGATAAAACCACGCCAGCGCAAGCCCTGCCACAGAGAGCCAAATAGTCATAGTATTAAGTGTTAAAACTAATGCAAAGGACAAGAGTACCAAAACGATAAATAGAATTTTGCTCTCTTTTTCTGTCACAGCTCCACTAGGTAATGGTCGATTTTTAGTTCGTTCAACACTGCCATCAATTTTCCGGTCAGCAAAGTCGTTTATTACACACCCAGCGGCACGCATAGAGAACACGCCAATAGTAAAGACAATCAGAATATGCCAATCAGGAAAACCTTTAGCGGCAATCCATAAAGCCCAATAAGTTGGCCAAAGTAATAATAGCGCTCCGATAGGTTTATCTATACGCATTAAACGGCTATATGCTTGCCATTTACTTTGCGTCATACTTCCCTCCAATTTTAGCTCCCCCTAATTACTTCTCATACACTGGTGATGCAGGTAGAAACATCTCGGTTAATAATAAAGGTTTATCTGAAAGCTGGAAACGAGAACGGCGTAGCCAATACCCATTTTGTTGCCCGATATGAATAAAATCACGGCTTAATGTTGTTTCCTGAAACAGATAACGCCCAAGTGGAACGGTTCTTAGATTGACCAGTTTTCTGTCTTCGCCTGTCAATGTTTCTTCTGGTACTAACGTCCGCCCTAATAACCAAGGAATATCGTCACCACACAATACCACTTCTCTTAACCAATAACGCTGACTTTTGGGTAAACACGCTCTTTCGTCAGCGGGCTCAATAATGTCAATAAACCCTTCTTGATAAGGCATTACGGTGACTTTTTGGCAATATTGTTCAAATCGCCGTGTCATTGAGCCTAATTCCATTAACCAACTTAATGTACTTTCTTGAATACTTGCATGTTCCTCACTAGGTAGCCAATGGATAGGTGCAGGGGTAATTATTGATTTTTTGAACATTTATTCATCATCACGCTTTGATGATCCTAACTAGTATGAGTCATGATGCGTAAGGATATCATGATGTGACTAAGGGAAGTTAAAAGCTGATAACATTTCGCATAAATAATCTAAAAAAGCGTTAAAAGAAAATCAGATTGAATACTAACTAATCAAAAAACAAAGGAGGTTATAAAAACCTCCTTTCTATCTAACCAACTACTTATATTCAGTTTATTCGATTAACGCCATGCTTTATAACGATTAATCAGATTATTTGTTGAGCTATCATGGCTGTTAACACTTTCCTTACCTTTTAATTCAGGAAGAATACGATTAGCCAGTTGTTTGCCTAATTCAACACCCCATTGGTCAAAGGTGAAGATATTGAAAATAACACCTTGTACAAAGATTTTATGTTCATACATTGCAATCAATGCACCTAATGAATAAGGCGTAATTTCTTTTAACAGAATAGAGTTAGTTGGGCGGTTACCTTCGAACACTTTAAAAGGGGCAACATATCCCATAGTCTTAGGATCTTTTCCTGCTGTGGCAAATTCAGCATCAACTTGCTCACGCGTTTTACCAAAAGCGAGGGCTTCGGTTTGTGCAAAAAAGTTAGACATCAATTTTGCGTGATGATCGGATAGTGGGTTATGACTAATTGCAGGCGCAATAAAATCACAAGGGATAATTTTTGTACCTTGGTGGATCAGTTGGTAAAACGCATGTTGTCCGTTTGTACCCGGTTCCCCCCAAATGATAGGGCCCGTTTGATAACTCACTTTGTTTCCATCACGATCAATATACTTACCATTCGATTCCATATTGCCTTGTTGGAAGTAAGCCGCAAAGCGATGCATGTATTGATCGTATGGCAGAATCGCTTCAGTTTCTGTGCCAAAAAAATTGTTATACCAAATGCCAATCAGAGCGAGGATCATTGGGATGTTATTTTCAGCATCTGTTGTTCTAAAGTGATTATCCATTGCATGAGCACCTTCCAGCAATTGCTCAAAATTGTCATAACCAACAGATAATGCGATAGATAAACCAATTGCTGACCATAATGAATAACGACCACCAACCCAATCCCAAAACTCAAACATATTGGCAGTATCAATACCAAATTTAGCTACTTCTGTGCTGTTTGTGGATAACGCCACAAAGTGTTTAGCGACAAATGCACTTTCTTTAGCTGAGGCTAAGAACCAATCTCTTGCTGAATGCGCATTTGTCATGGTTTCTTGTGTAGTAAAGGTTTTTGATGCAATAAGGAATAGCGTCGTTTCAGGATCACATTTTTTCAGTGTTTCTGCGATATGCGTACCATCAACATTAGAAACAAAATGCATAGTAAGATGGTTTTTATATGGACGTAATGCTTCTGTCACCATATAAGGGCCAAGATCAGAACCACCGATACCAATATTCACAACATCAGTAATTGCCTTGCCTGTATAACCTTTCCATTCACCACTAATAATGCGCTCACTGAATGTTTTCATTTTATTCAGTACAGCATTAACTTCAGGCATAACATCTTTGCCATCAACGATGACGGGAGTATTGCTACGATTACGTAATGCAGTATGCAATACAGCACGATCTTCAGTACGGTTGATTTTTTCACCCGTAAACATGCTATTTATCGCACCTTTAACGTCACATTCCTTAGCCAAAGCCTGCAATTTTTCTAATGTTTCTTTCGTAATACGGTTTTTTGAAAAATCCACTAGAATTTGGTCTGAAAACGTTTTTGAAAATTGCTCAAAGCGTGATGGTTCCTGAGCAAACAGTGTTTTCATCTCGGTATTTTTGATCACCGAGAAATGGTTTTCTAATGCCTTCCAGGCTAGGGTTTGGGTTGGGTTTACATTTTTCATTCACAATACTCTCTTAAGATTACAATCCAATATTCTCAGATTGTAGCCTGACATTTAATAGTTACAGTCAATTCTTTCTCATTTGATGATATTGGTCAAAACCATTCAATAAATCTAGTACTAATTACTTACATAGGTAAAACCGATAATGTGGAGCTGATTATTAATTAAATTGATTATTCTTCACTCTGCATTGACTCTCTACTTAATAACCGATATTCCTAAGTGTGTCCAACATCTCATTTTTGCCTAAAGGAATACGACAATGACTGATAATACTGCTACGCCTTCATCTGCATCATCGCCATACACTATCGCTAAATTTGGTGGCACCAGTGTTGCTAACTTTTCAGCAATGGAAAAATGTGCAGATATTATCCTGAAACAAAAGTCAGTTCGTGTTGTGGTTCTTTCGGCATCTGCCGGCATTACTAATTTGTTAATTGAGCTTGCAGCAGGTACAGAGCCTTCACAACGAGAAGCTTTGCTCTCACAAGTTCGTGATATTGAGTATGCAATTATCAACCAGCTTTCTCAGCCAGAAATTATTTCTCAAGAAATAAATCGTCTGCTTGAGAATATTGAGATGCTCTCTGAAGCTGCTTCACTTGCCACATCTGATGCCTTGACAGACGAATTAGTCAGCCACGGTGAATTAATGTCAACCTTGCTATTTGTTGAATTATTGCGTGAAAAAGGCATACAGGCAGATTGGTTTGATGTCAGAAAAGTGATGAAAACGAATGATCTATTTTGTCATGCAGAGCCCGATATGGTGCAGTTAACAACACTAACACAAAGCCTTATTCAGCCTCGTTTGGAAGAAACTGTCATCGTCACACAAGGTTTTATTGGTCAAGAGCCTAAAGGGAGAACCACAACACTCGGTCGTGGTGGTAGTGACTATACGGCTGCACTTATTGGTGAAGCACTCGAAATGTCTCGTGTGGATATTTGGACGGATGTACCCGGCATTTACAGTACCGATCCAAGAATAGTGCCAGAGGCACATCGTATTGATCAAATCGCCTTTAATGAAGCGGCTGAAATGGCCACCTTTGGCGCTAAAATTTTACACCCTGCCACATTATTACCAGCTGTACGTAGTGGTATTCCCGTGTTTGTGGGGTCTAGCAAAGCCCCCGAAGAAGGCGGTACATTAGTTTGTGCTCAAACAGAAAATCCACCTGTATTCCGCGCAATTGCACTACGTAGAAAACAAACTTTACTCACATTACACAGCCTGAAAATGCTTCATGCACGAGGTTTTTTAGCAGAGATATTTACTATTTTATCGCGCCATCATATCTCTGTTGATGTGATAACCACATCAGAAGTGAGCATTGCGTTAACACTTGATACAACTGGCACTACCAACGCATCGGGGAGTTTATTAACCAATGCACTCTTAACTGAATTATCCGCATTATGCCGTGTTGAAGTAGAAGAAGATCTAGCATTAGTTGCTGTGATTGGTAATTCACTTTCACAGGTGAATGGTTTAGGTATTAAAATTTTCGGCACATTAGAAAATTATAATATTCGTATGATAAGCCATGGTGCAAGTACTCACAATTTATGTTTATTAGTTGATGGCAAAGATGCGGATAATATTGTGCGTAAATTACATGATACATTGTTTTAATTAATAACGAATTATCAATATATAAAAGAGAGATAAGAAATTATTTCTCTTTTATATTTCATACTCTTTATTAAAAATGCTTTATCTATTAAAGATACTCCATTTATATTTTTTTAAACTACAACCTCACTTTATTAAAAAATATGGATATCTCAATGAAAAAAATAGGTAGTTTTAATCACTTAAGGATCACCCAAACAAATTTCATTCCTTATATAAAAGAAGTAAATAATGACTTAAATGGAAGTATAACATCAACCCAAAACACGAATAACACAATGTTACAAAGCGCTAAACAGAAAAACGAAAAATCAATATATCATGTGAATTCTTTGAATAAGAAAATACAATCAGATACTGAATTGACTAATTTCATACAAAATACTAAAAATAATGAATATTTAATTAAAGAAACAATAGAACAGATATCTTTAAATTTTGAAAGATTAATTAGTTCAGATAACATTATTAATGAAGAAATAAAAAAAACATATCAAGAAAAAAAAGATAATATTTTAAATTATATTAATAAAAATAACATTGAAAAATTAATTAGTCTTAATGAGAATAACATTGAAAAATTAATTAGTCTTAATGAAAATAACATTGAAAAATTAATTAGTCTTAATGAAAATACCGAAATAGCAAAATATTCTGAAAACCTTAAGAATATAAAGGAAAGTTTTATAGAAATTATTCAAGAATACCTATCGCCAAATTTCAAACAAACACCGACTACATCGTTAAGAATAGATAAGCACCTAGCATTAATTAATAAGACCAGCCATTATACTCAATAATTTTATTTTAAAGAGCTTCTTACTAAGAAGCTCTTTATTTTTAATACACCCGATAACCACCATATTTCTTAGCAAATTGATTAAACTTACCAAAATCAATTAAGGCAATTTCTAAAGAACGATGCGCAATATGAGACATCTTTGCAATTTTTTCAACAAAAAGCCGGTTATCTTCCAACAAGTTAGCAGTAAGTGTAGAAGCAATAATCTCACACTCTTTCGGTGTGACAATCCAACCATCATTAGTAGCGAATTTATGAATAGGGATATTCCCTTCTTTTTTACTCTCTTGAGCAAGCAACGCTTCTTCTTCTTTCATTGCCTGCTTAAATAATGCTATTTCTTCTTCAACAGGCTCTGGGGAAGTCGGAGTTTTATGATAAATATAGTCCCCGACTTCTTCGATTCGTGCAGGCGTCATTTCTGCTTTTAGCCAAATTTTATCAAATGCTTTTTCATCTAAAACAGCATCAGTATCTAAGTTTCCTGTTAGTTGCATCAGATTTAAAAAAGCATTAATTAAAACTTCACTTAATGGATAATTTCCTTTTGCTAAAGAAGGAAACGGCACCTCAGCGCCAGCAGGTGGTGTTTTCTGAAGGTACAAAGTATAGCTCATTGTAATGTCCTTTTTTCTGATACAAGCTTATAGCTTAAACATCTTTAATGAGAACGGCTAGAGGAAATAACAAGGAGATATTGCTATCCCCTCACTATTTATTACATTATTGAGATCTGAAAACAAAAATAAACTAAGACTCATACCCTAAATTAGGCGCTAACCAACGTTCAACTTCACTCACACTCATTTCTCGGCGTTTTGCGTAATCTTCAACCTGATCTTTTTGAATTTGAGCAACAGCGAAATATTTACTGTCAGGATGGCTAAAATACCAGCCCGATACTGAAGCACCAGGCCACATGGCATAAGCATCTGTCAGTTTCATTCCAATGCGATTTTCAACATCAAGTAATTGCCAAATTTTTGCTTTTTCTGTGTGCTCAGGACAAGCAGGATACCCCGGCGCAGGTCGAGTTCCTTGATATTTCTCTCGAATAAGTTCGTCATTAGAGAGGTTTTCATCCGCGCTATAACCCCAAATCTTTGTTCTGACCCGTTGGTGAAGATATTCAGCAAAGGCCTCTGCTAATCTATCTGATAACGCTTTTACCATGATTTTATTGTAGTCATCATGGGCATTATCATAAACATTCGCAAGAGTATCTTCTTCTAATCCGCCCGTGACTGCGAAAGCACCAAAATAGTCAGCAACACCACTTTCAACAGGAGCAATAAAATCGGCTAAGCAGTAATTAGGAAAATCATTTTTCTCCGTTTGTTGACGTAAATGACAGCTTTTCAAAAGTACTTGTTGGCGGCTTTCATCTTGATAAATCACAATATCATCACCCAGACGATTTGCAGGGAATAGCCCCATAATCCCTTTAGGTGTTAATAATTTTTCACGACTTAATTTGTCCAGCATCGCATTTGCATCGGCAAATACACGCTTTGCTTCTTCACCAACCACATCATCTTCTAAAATTCGCGGATATTTCCCCGCTAAAGACCACGTCATAAAGAAAGGCGTCCAATCGATATATTCACGCAAGGTTTCAATACTTGCCGTGATCTCTTGCACTCCTAATTGATTGGGCTTTGGTGGTGTGTAATTTTGCCAATCAATTTGTAGTGCATTTTTTCGCGCAACCTCTAAAGAAACAGGAGGAGTACGAGGTTTTTTTCTGGCGTATTGCTGGCGTACAACGTCATATTCACGACGCGTTCTAGCAACAAAATCGGCTTTTTGTGTTTCAGATAATAGTGCAGCAACAACACCTACAGTTCTTGAAGCATTTTGAACATAAACAGTAGGATGACTATAATTAGGTTCTATTTTTACTGCAGTATGCGCTTTAGACGTTGTTGCTCCACCAATCATTAATGGTAAAGAAAAACCGCGCCTTTCCATCTCTTTAGCAACATTCACCATCTCATCAAGTGAAGGTGTGATCAGCCCTGAAAGACCAATAATATCGACTTTTTCATCAATCGCTGTTTGCAAAATTTTATCGCAAGGCACCATTACACCTAAGTCGATAATTTCATAGTTATTGCACTGCAAAACCACACCGACAATATTTTTACCAATATCGTGAACATCACCTTTCACTGTGGCGAGTAAAATTTTACCTGCGGAAGTTCCTGCCTGTTTTGTCGCTTGGATATAAGGCTCAAGATAAGCAACGGCTTGTTTCATCACTCTTGCTGATTTCACAACTTGAGGCAAAAACATTTTGCCTTCACCGAATAAATCACCGACGGTATTCATACCATTCATCAATGGCCCTTCAATCACTTCAATAGGGCTTGATGCTTGTTGGCGACAAGCTTCTGTATCTTCAACAATAAACTCGGTGATCCCTTTAATTAAGGCGTATTCTAAACGTTTCTCAACATTCCACTGCCTCCATTCGGCAAGCTGATGATTTTGCTCATCACTTTTAGTGCCACGATAACGCTCTGCCAATGCTAATAAATTATCTGTGCTCTCTTCATGACGATTTAAAATGACATCTTCAACTGCGTTACGCAGTTCATCAGGTAGTGAGTCATAAATGGCGAGTTGTCCCGCATTGACAATCCCCATATCCATACCATTTTTTACTGCGTAATAGAGAAAAACAGAGTGAATAGCCTCACGAACAGGATCGTTACCTCTAAATGAGAATGAAACGTTAGATACCCCACCAGAAATTAAGGCATAAGGCAGTTGAGATTTAATATCCGCACAGACTTCAATAAAATCAACGGCATAATTATTATGTTCTGCGATACCTGTTGCGACGGCAAATATATTAGGATCAAAAATAATATCTTCAGGAGGAAAACCCGCTTGCTCGGTCAATAACTGATAAGCTCGACGACAAATTTCAATTTTGCGTTCTCGGGTATCCGCTTGCCCTACTTCATCAAACGCCATAACGACAACAGCAGCACCATATTTACGCACCAATCTAGCATGCTCAAGAAAAGGAACTTCACCCTCTTTCATCGAAATTGAGTTAACAATACCTTTGCCTTGAATACACTTTAGACCTTCTTCGATCACTTCCCATTTGGAGGAGTCAATCATCACAGGCACTTTGGCAATATCAGGCTCACCCGCAATGAGATTAAGAAAACGTGTCATTGCTTCGACGGCATCTAGCATGCCTTCATCCATGTTGATATCAATGATTTGAGCACCGTTTTCAACTTGATGACGTGCAACATCTAACGCTTCTTGGTAATTACCTTCTTTTATCAAGCGCTTAAATTTAGCAGAACCTGTAACGTTGGTTCTTTCGCCCACATTCACAAACAGTGAATTTTCATCAATGACTAATGGTTCAAGACCTGAAAGACGACATGCTTTTTTCAAGGAAGGTAATACTCTTGGTGCAATGCCTTCTACCGCTTGTGAAATGGCGAGAATATGCGCAGGAGTGGTTCCACAACAACCTCCTACAATATTGAGAAAACCAGCTTGTGCCCACTCTTTAATTTGCTCAGCCATCTCTTGGGCATCTAAATCATAGCCTCCAAAGGCGTTAGGCAAACCAGCATTAGGGTGAGCACTGACATAGGTTTCAGAAATTTGTGAAAGTGTTTGAATATATTGGCGTAATTCTTTAGGGCCTAAAGCACAATTTAAGCCAAATGAAAGCGCATCCGCATGGCGTAAAGAGTGATAGAACGCTTCTGTTGTTTGACCTGTTAATGTTCTTCCTGATGCATCCGTAATGGTGCCGGAGATCATCACAGGTAACTCAATATTGAGTGATTCAAATTCACATTTAATGGCGAAAATAGCCGCTTTCGCATTTAGTGTGTCGAAAATAGTTTCGACCATAATTAGATCAACACCGCCTGTAATTAATCCGCGCGTTGCTTCTCGATAAGCTTCCACCAGCTTATCAAATGAAACGTTACGAAAAGCTGGATCGTTAACATCTGGGGATATTGAGGCAGTTCTATTGGTTGGCCCCAAAACACCCGCGACATAGCGAGGTTTATCTGGTGTTAAGGCACTCCATTTATCTGCACAGGCTTTAGCTAATTTTGCCGCTTCTTCATTAAGTTCGAAACAAAGCGACTCCATCTGATAATCCGCCATCGCGATAGATGTCGAGTTAAAGGTGTTGGTTTCAACAATATCAGCGCCTGCTTGAAAATAAGCATTATGAATATCGGCAATAATTTGCGGTTGAGTTAAAACTAAAAGATCATTATTCCCTTTGACATCACAACGCCAATCAGCAAAACGCTCACCTCGATAATCGGCTTCTGTCAGTTGATATTGTTGGATCATTGTACCCATTGCACCATCAAGTACTAAGATACGTTTTGCTAATGCTTCCGTCAGTTGTTGCTTTATGTTTGCCACGTTGTTCCCTCTTAATAGAGAATGTTTTTGTTCTTGTTTTCTTTATTGTTATTTCGTTGTTTTTTTATCCTACCATATCTTTTTATAAAGATTTCTAAGACGAAGATGAGAGATTTTCACTTAGCGATAAATCCCATTACAGTAATATTTCTTATCACACATTTTGTTTTGAAAAATGCGGTGATCGGAGGAGTTTTATTACACGAGATAGTTCATAATAGATATTAATATGGATAGCATTTCTGGAGTGTATGCATGACAGTTTCCCCTACAAATAAAAAAGTGCGTAAGACGAAAACAACTGCCACTCAAAGCACCGCACAAGGAGGCCCTGTTCAGTCATTAAGTCGTGGACTGACATTATTGGAATATATTTCCGAATCTCCAGGTGGTATCGCCCTAACTGATTTAGCCTTTCAAGCTGGGTTACCCAATTCCACAACACACCGCCTACTCACTACACTTCAACAGCATGGTTTTGTTCGCCAAGTTGGAGATTTAGGCTTATGGGTTGTAGGTACACACGCCTTTATTGTCGGCAGTAGTTTTCTGCAAACCCGTAACTTACTTGTTATGGTTCACCCCATCTTACGTCAATTAATGGAAGACTCAGGTGAAACGGTAAATTTGGCAATTCTTGACCAAATTGAATTTGATGCGGTGATTGTCGATCAAGTGCAATGTAATGCGTTAATGCGAATGTCTGCACCTATTGGCGGTAAATTACCCATGCACGCATCGGGTGCGGGTAAAGCGTTTCTTTCCACTTTACCAGAAAATAAATTACTGCCTTTGCTCCAGAAAAAAGGCCTAATGGCTTATACCCCTCATACACGAACACTTCCTTCATCCTTAAAAGAAAATTTAGAACAAGCCCGCAAACAAGGCTTCTCTTTCGATGATGAAGAGCATGCTTTAGGTTTACGCTGTATTGGTGCCTGTATTTATGATGAACACCACCAGCCTTTTGCCGCAATTTCGCTTTCAGGTCCTGTGTCTAGAATGACGGATTCTCGTATCACTGAATTGGGTGCGATGGTGATAAAAGCAGCAAAACAAATTAGCCGTGAATATGGTGGCGTAAAAAGTTAATTCGCCCTCTTTCACCTTCCTCATTGCAAAGTAATGAGGAAGGTATCTCCGCAATTAAACCGATTCAGCATTTTTAAAATGACCGCTTTTACACTTTATTTCCGTTAAATATTAAAAAACTGTTATTTCTCCCCTTAAAAAATTGATGCTGATCACAGATGTTGTTTAAGGTGCATTAAGAGTATTGCAACTCTTCTTGTTACCCGTAACAATGTTACCGGTAACAAATACTATAGCTAATACTTATATTCTCTTTTTATAGCCAATAGTAAAGCTCATCACCCTTGTGTGAATAAAGGAAGCATCATTATGAACCCTAAAGATCATGACCATTTTCAGAACGATTTTGCACCTCTAAATGAAACAGTAAAACAGGTTACAGAGCGTATTGTCGCTCGTTCACAATCGACTCGTCGTGCTTATCTGAAAAAAATTGAAGCCGCAAAAAGCCAAACAGTACATCGTGCTCAACTTGCTTGTGGTAATTTGGCTCATGGTTTCGCGGCTTGTCAGACCGATGATAAAAATCGCCTGAAAAATATGGTTCATAATGATATTGCCATTATCACTGCTTACAATGATATGTTGTCAGCTCATCAGCCGTATGAAGATTATCCTCAAAAAATTAAAAAAGCATTACATGCTGTTGGTGCCGTGGGACAAGTGGCAGGCGGTGTTCCTGCAATGTGCGATGGTGTCACTCAGGGTCAAGATGGCATGGAGTTATCACTCCTTAGTCGTGATGTGATTGCAATGTCAGCGGCAGTGGGTTTATCCCATAATATGTTTGATGGTGCGCTGTATTTAGGGATCTGCGATAAAATCGTTCCCGGATTAGCGATGGCTGCACTCTCTTTTGGTCATCTTCCTGCTATTTTTGTTCCTGCGGGCCCTATGACTAGCGGCTTACCCAATAAAGAAAAAGTCCGTATTCGCCAGCTTTATGCTGAAGGTAAAGTAGATCGTAATGCCTTGTTAGAAGCGGAAGCTGCTTCTTATCATAGTATTGGGACTTGTACCTTTTATGGCACAGCAAATTCCAACCAAATGGTGATGGAAATAATGGGGTTACATTTACCTGGCGCTTCTTTTGTGCATCCTAATACGCCATTGCGTGATGCATTGACTGACGCAGCCGCTAGCCAAATTGTGCGTCTCACAGAAAACGCTGGTAACTATCTCCCTATAGGTCAATTAGTTGATGAGAAAGTGATTGTAAATGGTATTATTGCCCTGTTAACAACAGGCGGTTCCACTAATCTCACTATGCACTTAGTCGCAATGGCTCGTGCAGCAGGTATTATTATTAATTGGGATGATTTCTCTGAACTTTCGCAAGTTGTGCCACTTATTGCTCGCATTTATCCTAATGGTCCTGCTGATATTAACCAATTCCAAGCGGCTGGAGGGGTTGCTCTCATCATTCGTGAATTACTGAAAAAAGGCTTAATTCATCGTGATGTAAACACTGTTGCTGGATTTGGTATTGAACGCTATACCTTAGAGCCTTGGTTAAATGACGGCAAACTTGATTGGCGTGAAGGTGCGATAAGCTCTTTAGATAAAGATGTGATTGCTGATATCAATACACCATTCTCATCACACGGTGGTACACAAGTAATGCAAGGTAACTTAGGTAGAGCTGTAATGAAAACCTCTGCGGTACCTGATGAGAATAAAATTATCGAAGCGCCTGCTGTTATTTTTAATAGCCAACATGATATTGCCGCTAAATTTGAAGCTGGTGAGTTAAATAAAGATTGTGTGGTCGTTGTGCGTTATCAAGGGCCACAAGCCAATGGGATGCCTGAATTACATAAACTAATGCCGCCGTTAGGGGTGTTAATGGATAAAGGATACAAAGTCGCATTAGTTACAGATGGTCGACTTTCAGGCGCATCAGGTAAAGTTCCCGCCGCAATTCATGTTACACCAGAAGCTGTAAATGGTGGTTTATTATCCAAAGTACGTGATGGTGATATCATTCGTGTTAATGGTAAAACAGGTGAGTTAACGTTGCTTGTCGATGAGCAAACATTAAATGCTCGCCAAGATGAAATCCCTGATTTAAGTGCCAATAATACAGGCTGTGGTCGTGAGTTATTCATTAATTTACGCCGTCATTTATCAGGTGCTGAACAAGGTGCTTGTTGCATTGATTTTTAATGTAGACAAGTTTTGAGGCTTAACGAGGAGCAAATTAAATTTATTTGCTCACCACTTTCTGATTAGGAAATACAATCATGGATCATTGGAATACAAGTGCAGAGTCTGTACTAAAATCAGGGCCTGTTGTTCCGGTTATTGTTATCAACCATATTGATGATGCAGTCCCTATTGCAAAAGCTTTAGTCGCTGGTGGTGTAAAAGTCTTAGAAGTGACATTACGTACAGAATGTGCAATTGAAGCTATCCGCCGTATTGCAAAAGAAGTTCCTGAAGCTATTGTAGGCGCGGGAACGGTAATTAATCCTCAACAATTAGCGCAAGTTACTGAAGCGGGTGCTCAATTTGCTATTAGCCCAGGATTAACAGAAGCATTACTCAAAGCGGCTGTTGCGGGAACTATTCCTTTAATTCCAGGGATTTCAACAGTTTCCGAATTAATGCTGGGAATGAGCTACGGTTTAAATGAATTTAAATTTTTCCCAGCGGAAGCTAATGGTGGTGTTAAGGCATTAAAAGCAATTGCAGGGCCATTCTCAACAATTCGCTTCTGCCCAACTGGCGGTATTTCACCAGAAAACTACCGTAACTACCTTGCACTTGAGAGTGTACTTTGTATTGGTGGTTCTTGGTTAGTGCCTAATGATGCAGTGAAAGCAGGTGATTTCCAACGCATTACTGAATTAGCTAAAGAAGCTGTTGCGGGTACTCAGCGTTAATTATCTCTGTACAAAAATAGGTTTTATCCAATAAAGGTAGGTATCCCCTTGTACCTATCTTTATTTTTATCTTTTCCTAGGGCAATTTATTAAGTAAATCGCTTAGTTTGGGAATAGGCATAAACATCTTCGATATACCCTTCTTTAATTTTTTGCTGTTGCTGTTGCCAATATTCTGGTGATAAAAGCTCACGATGTTGAGCTTCAAAATAGTGACAAACTCGCTTATCACTACATAGAAAATAGCGAAATTCTTCAGGAAATACATCATTGAGTGCAACGCTATACCAAGGCTCGCTCGCTAATTCATCTTCAGGGTAGCGAGCAGGAGGGATCGCCCGAAAATTCATATCTGTCATATAACTAATTTCATCATAGTCATAGAAAATCACACGATGATGCCGAGTTACACCAAAGTTTTTAAACAGCATATCACCGGGAAAAATATTCGCTGCAATAAGCTCTTTCAACGCTTGCCCGTAATCTTCAACAACAGCTTTAAGTTGATTGTCATCGCACTGTTCCATATAGATATTGAGCGGTATCATTCTCCGTTCCATATAAAGGTGACGGATCAGTATTTTATCACCTAGATCTTCTAGCTTATTTGGGATCTCTTGTTCAAAAACAGCCATTAATTCAGGGCTAATTCTTTTCTTATCGATCATAAAATTCTCAAACTCTTGGGTATCTGCCATTCGTCCGACACGATCGTGCTCTTTAACTAATTGATAGCACTCTTTTACACGCTCCGCAGTGATCGTTTTTTGTGGTGCAAACTTGTCTTTGATCACTTTAAAAACACGATCATAAGTGGGTAATGTAAATACCAACATCACCATACCTTTCACACCAGGAGCTTCAATAAATTGCTCCGATGAAAAATTCATAAAGGCGAGGTATTCACGATAGTATTCTGTTTTACCGTGTTTTTGACACCCTATTGACATATAAAGCTCAGCGATAGATTTGCTTGGTAATATATCTCTTAACCATGCAACTAATGCCGCAGGAAATGGGGCATAAACCATAAAATAAGAACGGGCAAAACCAAAGACAATACTCGCTTCATCTGCTGAGATAAGGCAGGTATCAATCAGTAATTGCTGCTCAACATTATGAATAGGCAATAAGAATGGAATATATTGATTATTAATCACTATTTTGCCAATCAACCAAGCTGCTTTATTACGATAAAAGAGTTCGTTTGCGATATGAAATACCGCACTCTGCAATTGTTCAGAAGAGAATTGAGCGATAAGTACACTACAAATAGAGTGAATGTCGCGTTGTTTATTTTGCCACGGTAGTCGCAAAGGTAAGCGTGATAAAATGTCTTGCAGTAATGTGGGTAAATCACTCTGAATAACAAACTGTTTTGATAACGGTCGAGGTGCTTGTGTAAAGCGATAAGCGGGTTGGGATGAAAAAACAAATAGGTTTTTTTTATTCAATTCACGATGGTAAAACAGACGACAATAAACAGAATTAAAAAAGCTCTCTGCGATCTCAAACCGAGGGTAATTGGGCAATAATTGCGTATAGTTTTCTTTCACCCTTTGTAGAAAAAGACTTTCTTTATCAATATCATGCCGAATACACTTAAGTTGCTCAACCACTAATCCAACATGATTATCGTATAAACGGATGCGCTCTTTCATCGCGATTTGAACACCATGCCAATCCGCTTGCTCAAAACGATATTGTGCCCCCGAGGTTATCTCAAGGAAGCGACCATATTGGGCATCAAAGCCTTGTAAAATTGTTTGAGCAATTAAATCTTCTGGCGTCATTAACAACCTCACGAAAAAGAGGAGCATCCTGCTCCTGAATTATCACCACAAAAATAGATAATGATATTTTTAAAACTTGTGGTTCGCTGAAACCTAAAACTGTTGTTCTTCTGTTGAGCCCGTTAGTGCCGTCACTGAAGACATACCACCTTGAATAATCGTGGTCACTTTATCGAAATACCCTGTTCCCACTTCTTGCTGATGCGAGGAGAAGGTGTAGCCTTGATTAAGTGCAGCAAACTCTTTTTCTTGCACCTTCTCAACGTAATGTTTCATACCTTCACCCTTGGCATAATCATGTGCCAGATCGAACATGTTAAACCACATGCTGTGAATACCCGCTAAAGTAATAAACTGGAATTTATATCCCATCGCGGAAAGCTCATCTTGGAAATGCGCGATCGTGCGATCATCAAGGTTCTTTTTCCAGTTAAAAGAAGGCGAGCAGTTATAAGCCAGCATTTTTCCCGGATATTTATCGTGAATAGCTTCTGCAAACTTAGCTGCCATTTTCAGATCAGGGAGTGATGTTTCACACCACACCAGATCAGCGTAAGGTGCATAAGCAAGTCCACGACTAATAGCTTGATCAATACCCGCATGGGTACAGAAGAAACCTTCAGGAGTACGTTTTCCTGTTAAGAATGGACTATCGTAAGGATCACAATCTGAAGTTAAGAGATCGGCAGCATCAGCATCTGTTCTGGCAACAAGTAATGTTGGCACATCAGACACATCAGCGGCCAAACGTGCAGCAACAAGCTTTTGTACAGCCTCTTGAGTCGGAACTAATACTTTTCCTCCCATATGACCGCATTTTTTCACTGCTGCTAATTGATCTTCAAAGTGAACACCTGCCGCTCCAGCTTCAATCATTGCTTTCATTAATTCAAAGGCATTTAATACTCCACCAAAACCTGCTTCCGCATCAGCCACAATAGGAAGGAAAAAATCAATATAATCTTTATGTTGAGGACCAATACCATTTGACCACTGAATTTGATCAGCTCGTCTAAACGTATTATTAATACGTTGAACAACATTAGGAACAGAATCAACTGGATATAGCGACTGATCAGGATACATGCTTGCTGCGGTGTTAGCATCAGCAGCCACTTGCCATCCTGAAAGGTAAACAGCTTCTAACCCTGCTTTTGCTTGTTGCAACGCTTGCCCACCAGTTAAAGCACCTAATGCGTTAACATAACCCTTTTTCGATTTTCCATTTAATGATGACCAAAGCCTTTGAGCGCCACGTCTTGCTAAGGTATGTTCTGGGTTAACCGAACCTCTTAATTTAATGACATCTTCAGCGCTATAAGGACGGGTAATGCCTTTCCAGCGAGGTTGTTCCCACTCTTTCTCTAATTGGGCGATTTGCTCTGATCTACTAATAGTCATAAAAACAGCTCCTATAAATACGGTAGTGATGATGTTTGCAGTTTATAAATACGCTTTGACGTATCTTTTTTAATTTAAAAGTTGGTAACCAGGTAAAGTCAGAAAATCGACTAATTCATCTTGGGTTGTAATCTTATCCATCAAAGAAGCCGCTTCTTTAAAACGCCCTTCTTTAAAACGAGTATCACCGACTTCTTGGTGTATCACTTCAAGCTCTTCTTTCAGCATTTTACGAAAGAGATCTTTAGTCACGACTTGCCCATCAGACAGTGTTTTTTGATGACGGATCCATTGCCAAATAGAGGTACGCGATATTTCCGCTGTTGCTGCATCTTCCATTAATCCATAGATAGGTACGCAACCATTACCAGAAATCCACGCTTCGATATATTGCACAGCAACACGGATATTCGCTCTCATGCCCTTTTCTGTACGTTCACCTGTACAAGGTGCTAATAACATTTCTGCCGTAATTTTTTCATTACGTTGAACATCAAGTTGGTTTTTTCGAGATCCTAAAATAGGATCAAAAGCAGCTAATACTGTTTCAGCAAGACCAGGGTGAGCAATCCAGGTACCATCATGGCCATTTGTTGCTTCAAACTCTTTATCGTCAAATACCTTTTTCAAAATAATGCCATTTTGCTCAGGATCTCTACTTGGGATAAATGCAGACATTCCTCCCATCGCAAACGCACCTCGTTTATGGCAAGTCTGGATCAGTAAACGTGAATAAGCACTTAAGAAAGGTTGAGTCATCGTGATCCCTTGTCTATCAGGTAATACACGATCAGGATAATTTTTTAATGTCTTGATATAGCTAAAAATATAATCCCAACGACCACAATTGAGTCCAACGATATGCTCTTTCATATGAAAAAGAATTTCTTCCATTTGAAAAACAGCGGGTAAGGTTTCAATTAATACTGTGGCTTTAATAGTTCCTGTTGCTAAACCAAAGCGCTTTTCAGTGAAATGAAAAACATCACTCCACCATTTAGCTTCTTGCCATGTTTGCAATTTAGGAATGTAAAAATAAGGGCCACTCCCTTTTTCTAATAAGGCTTTGTGGTTATGGTAAAAATACAAAGCAAAATCAAATAATCCCCCTGCAATAGGCTTCCCTTGCCATAGCACATGCTTCTCAGGAAGATGGAGTCCTCTTACTCTTGCAATCAATACCGCAGGTGACGCTTTAAGTTGATAACATTTACCTTGTTCATTGGTATAAGAAATAGTGCCTTTGACGGCATCACGCAAATTGATCTGGCCATCAATTACTTTGTCCCATGTAGGCGCTAAGGAGTCTTCAAAATCCGCCATAAAGACTTTCACATTAGCATTTAGTGCATTGATAACCATTTTGCGATCAACAGGCCCTGTTATTTCCACTCGACGGTCTTGAAGATCTTTAGGTATTGGATTAACTTTCCATTCTGATTTTATAATGGAATCTGATTCCGAAATAAAATTAGGAAGTTCACCATTATCAACTCTGTGTTTCCAGTTATCTCTTTCAACTAATAAAGCATGGCGTCTATCTGAGAAATGATTTACTAAATCAGTTAAAAAACACTTAACATCATGATTTAATATATCCTTTTCCTGTTTACCAAAAGATTGCGTAAAATTTAATTCTTCTGTTGTTAACGATTGTGACATTCTGCATTCCCCTAAAAGCTTTTACACACCTGATTAAGATTAATGCAGTTTTCACAAAAATCAAAAATGAATTCCATTTTTATTTAAATAATTTTTAACAATGTGATTACATCGGTGTTTTTTTATTGTACAAAAATCAGAATTTCAAAATAATTCGAGGGATCTGGAAGAGATCGATAATAGACGGAAAAAAGAATGTTAATGTTTGATGATTTTAGCTATATAGCTTTTTCTTATATGAATATTCTTCATACACCACATGAAGACCTCGACATTTAAAAGGTTATTAGATAAATTCAGGCTTCTAGATGTCTAGATGTATTTTAGAGGTTATTGAAATGCCAATTAGAGTGCCCGATGAGCTACCCGCAGTCCGTTGTTTACAAAAAGAGAATGTCTTTGTTATGACATCCAGTAGAGCGAGTATTCAAGATATTCGCCCATTAAAAGTGCTTATCCTTAATTTAATGCCCAAAAAAATAGAAACAGAAAATCAATTTCTGCGATTGCTTTCTAATAGCCCTCTTCAAATTGATATTCAATTATTGCGTATTGACTCTCGTGTTCCTAAAAATACCCCGATAGAGCATCTCGATACTTTCTATTGTGATTTTGACCAAATTAAAGAACAAAATTTCGATGGGCTTATTGTCACGGGTGCGCCATTAGGGCTAGTTGAATTTGAAGATGTGGCTTATTGGGATGAAATAAAAGAAGTCATTACGTGGGCTAAAGAGCATGTGACTTCTACACTCTTTATTTGTTGGGCTGCTCAAGCTGGATTGAATATCTTATACGACCTACCTAAATACACGCTAGAACAAAAAATTTCAGGCGTATATAGTCATAACACTTGCTCACCATTTTCACTGTTAACACGCGGATTTGATGAGACTTTCTTTGCTCCGCATTCTCGCTATGCTGGTTTTCCTATCGAGTTTATTCAAAACAATACTGATTTAGAGATCCTTGCAACATCAGAAGAAGCTGGCGCTTATTTATTTGCATCAAAAGATAAAAGAGTTGTTTTTGCAACTGGGCATCCAGAATACGATCCCAATACACTAGCAGATGAATATCATCGTGATGTTAAAGCGGGGCTAGATCCTAAATTACCCGAAAACTATTTTCCTAATAATGATCCGAGTAAAAAACCTATCGCTTCTTGGCGTAGTCATGGACATTTATTGTTTGCTAATTGGTTGAACTACTATGTTTATCAGATAACACCGTTCGATCTTACCCAAATGAATCCAACATTAGAGTAAAGAAAAACCCCAAAATCAATTTGGGGTTTTAAGATAATCATTACTAAACTAAGAATTATTTATAACGATGAGCCAATGCGTTAGCTGCGATCATTGCATTATAAACATCTTCTTCAGTCACTTTCATTGGCATATTACCCATCGTGTCGCCTTCAGCACAGGCGATTTTAGCAACAGTGCGCCATTCGCTTTCAATGAATTCTTTCATGCCCATATCTTCAAGTGTCAGTGGTAATTCTGCCGCTTTAATAATACGGATCACTTCATCAATTTCTTCTTGTGGTGCATTTTCTAACACTAATTGAGTTAATAAACCGAATACCACTTTTTCACCATGTTGAACTCGGTGTAAAGACTCAACAGCAGACATACCATTATTTACTGCGTGAGCAGCTGCTAAACCACCGGCTTCAGCACCAACACCACTTAGGTAGATTGTTGCTTCAATAGTTTGCTCTAATGCAGGAGTGGTAATTTTGTGGCGAATAGCATCCATTGCTTTATCAATGTTTTCACTTAACATTTCAAAGCAAAGTTGTGCTAAACCAAGGCCTGTACGTGATGGACGTTGATTGACTAAATTTAAGCCGTCTGCTTGATAGCAAGCTCGTGCTTCAAAGTAAGTTGCTAAGGCGTCGCCAACACCTGCTGAGAAAAAGCGTTGTGGGGCTGATGCAATAATAGCGGTATCAGCAATAACAACATCTGGGTTTTGTGGTAAGAATAAATATTTATCAAACTCACCATTTTCTTTGTATAAAACAGATAATGCAGTACAAGGTGCATCAGTTGAAGCGATAGTTGGGAATAAAATAACAGGAATGTGCTGATAATAAGCAACGGCTTTAGACACATCTAATGTCTTACCTCCTCCAATCCCAATAATAACGTTTGCTTTATTTTCAACCGCGATTTTACCAAGGCGATTAACTTCTGCCTCAGTACATTCGTAATTAAATTTTTCAACCAGTGAAACAATACCATTTTCTTTTAGAGAAGGAGCCGCTTCTTTAGTTACTTTTTCTAAAAAAAACTCATCACTAATAATAAATGCATTATCACCAAAATCTTTTACATATTTACCGACAGAAGACAGTAATTGGCTACCAATAAAGAATTTTTTTGGCGAGGTTACAGAGCGAGGTAATATAGATGACATAACTAAATTCCTTTATTTTAGATTTTGCTACAAACAGTAGCAGAATTAGTATTTCATCTTACCTCTCATCATAATATGAATCTAGTAAACTCTCTGATAGTCATTACCTAAATCATTTAAATTCATTATTTTTAATTTATATAAAACAAATAGTTATTTTTAGATAATTTTAAAAAAGCAGATTATCTACGTATTTATTACTATAATAAAGGCATCATCACTGTGATGCCATAAAAAGGACAACACAATAAATCGTTATTTGATATACAGTCATGTTATATTCACGCTATAACAATATATTATTTTATTAAGGTGATTTCTTGTGGAAGACGCTGTTATTCTCGTAGATAAAAATGATAATGAGCTAGGAACAATGCCAAAGCTTGAAGCTCATATTGTAGGCGCCTTACATCGAGCCTTTTCAATATTTATTTTTAATTCAAAACAACAATTACTTATTCAGCAACGTGCAATATCTAAATATCACTCTGGTGGTTTATGGGCAAATACATGTTGTAGTCATCCGCTTCCAAACGAATTACTTTCAGATGCTATTCATCGTCGTTTAGATGAAGAATTAGGTATGCAATGTGATATGCAGTCTATTGGAACTATTCTGTATAACGAAAAAGTGACAGATGATCTGATAGAGCATGAATTTGATCATCTATTTCTTGGGTTTAGTAACGAATTACCACATAGCAATCCAGATGAAGTGATGAATTATCGTTGGGTTTCTTTAGATACACTCTATCAAGACACTGAAAAAAACCCACAAAATTACAGTGTTTGGTTTCGTTATATATTAAATAGGATGGGGATTGAGCAATTTTCTCGTTGGAGCCAAGGCATTATTTAGCAATTATCTTATTAACAACCTAAATATAAAATCAATTGCTTATTTTTT
>NZ_JAEHQE010000018.1:0-96111 GCF_016238545.1 Proteus sp. PR00208
TAAGAAAGCAAAACTAGAAATAACATAAGCCGCTGTTTCTGCTTTTTGCGCATTGCTCATATTCCCAATATCCATAGAGGTATAGAAAATAGGGAAGAAGTTTAAGAACGCGGCTTCGGCGGCAACATATAAAGTGATAAATAAAATAACCAGTAACAGTGACTTTTGTGTCAGTAACTCTAAAAAGTCACTGAATTTCATATCGACTTGTGCGCTACTTTCTATTTTTAAGGTACTTAATACTAAAATAATCACAGCAACAATAACAGCAACACCCACATAAAAGGTACGCCATGAAATAGAGTGTGAGAAGAGATATTGTAAAATAAGTGGGGTGACAATCATCCCTACACCAAACATGGCGTTAGAGACGTTAAACATCATCCCTGCTTTCTCTTTATAGAAAGTCGGAATAACCGTCACGATAGAGACAAGCATCGAGCCAATCCCTAAACCAATCACCAGATAAAAGCCAAAAAATAGCATCACATTGAAAGCAAGGCTGGTTCCTGTTAAACCGACAGCCATCATTAATGAGCCAATAAACATCATGACTTTTAACCCTTTCTTATCGGTAAAATAGCCCGTTAATAAACTGGCGACTAAAAAGCCGATTTGGAAAAAGGTAATTAATGAGCCTACTTGGCTCATATTTAATGAAATATCATGTTGAACCTGTTCGAGAATAAGCCCTTTTGTATTTTGAATGCCACCGAGTAAAAACATCGTGACAAACAGAAGGAAAAAAACTTTCCATTTTTGTTGTTTAGCCATAATTTGATCCTGATTTTCCACGGTGTATTATTTTTTAACTGTGTTGTTATAAGAGTTATTATTAGGTGTATTGTGTTCACCAATCGCATCAAATAATTCTTGCGTCGCCCATCCGTAGCAATAATAAAGCAGAGAATCACATGCACTTTCTTCTGCAGCAATAACCGCTTCAATTAATTGAGAGGCTGGTAAATTCCACATTTGAATACCGCTATAAATAAAGGTATTTGGCTGTGAAAGCTGGCGAACTTTATTATTTTGTTCTGCAACAAAGTGAATAGGGAAGCCTTGCTGTTTAAAGGTTTCATATGAAATATCATAAGGTAGTTCAAATAAACGTTTAAACGCAGTAAATGCACGCTCTTGGCTTTCACTGTCATGAGCAAAATGATTAATTAACCCTTGAACATCTGCACCACCCCCTAATTTATGATAAGGGAAATGTTTGAGTGTTGAAGAATAACGCGTTAATTCATGATAGTTCTGACCTAAGATCCAACTGTAAGCGGGTGGCCACAAATCGAGCCATAACGTAATTCCACCTGCTGTTTGTTTTGCATCAGACAGTAATCTTTCAACCAATTGAGTCACACTTTGTTGGCGAAATAGTTGCCATGCTTTTAACAGAGGTTCTTCTTTTAATGCGGTAACAGGCGTTTCGAAATCCCCTTGTTTTAATGAATCAGCTAAAGCAGCAAGGCGATGTTTGATTTTATTAACGGGTAAACCTTGTTGCACCATTTTCTTTTCACAGTGAGGGCAAAAACAGGTAAATAGCCCTGCTGGATTCACTTCTTTGCCTGCCCAATCAGGGAATCGAATTCGATCAATTAAAAAGGTGTCATAACCGTAGTTTTGTTTTAATGCTGTGAATGTCTTTTGCCAAAGTTGTGCAACATCGGGGGCGTTAGGACAGAGCCAATGCGCTTGTGGACGGCTTTTAAAGTCCACTACTTGATTATGTTCTACATCCCCGATGAAGTCGCCATTAAGAATATTAGCCCATGGGATGACTTTATATTTTCCACCATCAGTGGCTTTTTTTATCGTCATTAGCGGATCTGCACCCGATAAAATTGTGGGATCAACACGTTGGCTTAGACGAGGAAAATCGGTATGAGTATTGATGTGTAATGTACCTGTTCCCATAACCACATTATGAATAGGGTTATGAGGCAGATTGCCAACAGGGTAAGGGTTACGTTCAAAAATCGTATTAATTTCGACAAATAAATGCTCAACATGCTTCATACCGTCAAGGCGTTGAAGAATAGCGGGCATGCCTTCGTCTAAAATATCATGTGGGTGAAGATGTATTCCTGCCATGAGTCGCTCCCATCTCGTTTAAAGACTTTTTTATTAGGGTTATCTCAATTGGATCTCGGGCATAAATTGAATTGATGGATAAACCGTAGCTAAGGCGAGAATAGCAATGCCATAAAGCGGGCCTTTTTCCCATAATTCAGAAAGCTCGATATTCACTTTGGTGTTAGCAAATAAATGTCTATCTAGATTTGCCTGAACACGCGGTAAAAAGGTGTCAGCAGAACGGGTGATCCCGCCTGTTAATACCACTTTTTCCAGATTTGCAATGGCGACTAAATTCATAATGCCGATAGCAAGATAATCTGCCATTTCCTCAACTAAGGATTGAGCAAGCGGATCACCTTGTTGTGAGGCTTGAATAATCTCAATCGCACTAAGATTTTCCCCTCGCAAGCTCGCCATTCGCTCACTTAAACCTGAGCCGGAGCAGAAACTCTCAAAGCACCCTTTATTGCGCCAATTACGAAAAAGATGATCACGAGCAAACATCATATAGCCGATTTCACCAGCCGCATTGTTTGCGCCGCGGATAACTTTTCCATCCATCAGCAAGGCGGAGCCTAATCCTGTGCCAATACCAATCAGTGCACAACTGTGTGTATGACGGCAGCGGCCTTTCCACATTTCACCCACAAGTGCTGCACGAATATCATTTTCGAGTACAACGGGTACATTGAGTTTTTCTGTAAGCTGTTGTGCTAAAGGTAAGTTATCCCATTGAGGTAAGTTAGGGGAGCCTTCTAGCACAACACCATTTTTGATATCGATGATCCCTGGTGTGGCGACACCGATAACATTGATCTTTTGACGGTCTACGCCGCTTTTTTCGATCACATTTTCAATACTTTGTGCAAATTGCGTAATAAAGTCATCACGGTCGTCAGTATCAAAGGTAGGTTCTTGATATTCATACAACAATTCGGCATCTAAGTTAAAAACCGCATAAGCTATCTTGGTTCCACCTAAGTCAATGCTGACACCTAAACTGTGTTGAGGATCGAAGTTAACTAAAATACCTTTTCTGCCTTGTCCGGCTGGCGAACTGACTCCACTTTCATAAACGATTTTTTCTTCAAGGAGATCGTTAATAATTTCAGACACCGTCGCTTTTGTAATTCCGCTAATTTTGGCTATCTGAGCCCGTGACAAAGGACCTTGATGACGAATGACATTTAATACAAGCGAGGCATTCATTTGCCGTAATGTATTGGGTACGTTCGGTGTCACGTTACTACTCCATTTGTTTAGAAACAAAACTAAAAGATGTTTTTTTTATATAAAATCGTCTGTGTTTGACAGTTATGCACCGTTTTATTTACTTTGTAAAGTATAAACCAACTAATTAGTTTAGAAACCATCCTAAATGAGTTTATGATCACAATTTGATGAGTTTGATTTGCACAATGTGATCCTCTAAAAAATCTTCAGTGTATATATTCACTGCACATATTCTTAACGCAATAAAACGGCTAGAATTAAATCCATATCTATTGAAATAAAGAGAACATTAGAATGAAAAAAGGAATGTTATTAAAGGGGATAATAGGAATGTTATTGTTATTCCCAGTGTATTCACAAGCGATAACGCTGAGTGCTTATCTTCAAGTTAAACAATTGCTTACTCAAGATAATCCTGCTAATAAACAATTAGAGTCCGTGACACAAGCTTATTTAAACGGTATTGCGAATGGATTGAATTTTTATGCTGTTGCTGTGAAAATTGAGAATCAAAATAACGATGATTTTCGTCCTCTTTATTGCCCACCGCCTAAAATAGAACAAAATGAAGATTTTATGGTTAAGCATATTGATGCTTATTTAGATAAAAATCCCATTGTTAAGCAGAAACAAAAAAATGCACCCATAGAATTGGTTTATATTCTTGCATTACAAGATGCTTATCCTTGCGATAAGTAGAAAGAAAAATAGCCACACTCCCTGTGGCTAAAATGATTTTGGTGTGCTCTTTTTCTTGTTATTTACTTCAGGTTGCCTCTCTCATAAGCCCCTTAATGGAAGACACTCAAGCCGTCGCTGCTTCAACTTGTTTTACAGGAACAAGATGACAACAATCGCTTTCACCGGTTTTCTCAAAAGTTGATAAACGGGTGATCAAGAGTGAATTCATGTCTGTTAATAATCCCTCTGTTTGCAGTTTTTGCATGATACTTTCATCGCAGTCATTGTTATTTTGACGTTGATAAGCCACAGGTGTTACACCACGTAATACAGTTAATTGACCTGCAAGTGCGGGATTATCTGTTAATGCATATACGTTGTTGTTCGGCATAAAGCGTGACAATAAGGTCACTGATTTGCCATTTTCTGTTAATGCGGCAACACTTAAATGCTTGTCGTCATGGAATGCTGTGGTTGCCGCGGCTAATGCAATCCAACGACCTGTTTGTGAATAGTAAGACGGTGATTGCCATGGGTTTTCTGCGTTTGCTGCAAAAGAACGCTCAGCTCCCTCAGCGACTCGCGCCATTGCACTAACGGCTTCTACAGGGTATTTCCCTGCTGCCGTTTCTGCTGAAAGCATCACAGCATCCGTTCCATCACCTACGGCATTAGCGATATCCATCACTTCAGCACGCGTTGGCATTGGGCTTTCAATCATCGATTCCATCATTTGAGTTGCGGTAATAACAGGGCAACCTAATGCGCGACAACGTGCAATGAGTTGCTTTTGTGCGCCTGGTAAGCTGGCATCACCAATTTCTACTGCTAAATCACCGCGTGCCACCATAATGACATCAGATGCTTTAATGATGTCATCCATGTTTTCTTCACAAGAAACCACTTCTGCTCGTTCAACTTTAGCAACGATTTTGGCGTGACTCCCTGCTGCAATCACTAAGCCTCGTGCATATTCAATATCAGCACCATTACGTGGGAATGAAACGGCGATGTAGTCTGCTTGAATAGCCGCTGCTGTGTGTATGTCCTGTTTATCTTTGTCTGTTAATGCAGGAGCAGATAAACCACCACCAAGTAAGTTAATGCCTTTACGGTTAGATAATTTGCCTCCAACAGTAACGACAGTCTCTATTTTATTATTATTGACGGCGCTGACTTGTAATTGAATATTGCCATCATCAAGTAACAGAATATTCCCTGGTGTGACTTCTTGAACAAGTTGTGGGTAGTCCAAACCAACTTGTTGTTCGTCGCCTAATGTGCTGTCTAAATCTGCATTTAGAATAAAGCTATCGCCTTGTTTTAATTGAACTGAATCATTTTTAAAGTTAGCGATACGAATTTTCGGGCCTTGCAGGTCAGCTAAGATCCCGATAAATACACGATGTTTTTCTGCGACCTGACGGATAGTTGCGGCTGTGGCCTGATGCTGTTCGCGAGTGCCGTGTGAAAAGTTTAAACGAAATACGTTAGCACCCGCCATAATCAGCTTTTCAATCATCTGTTCTGAACAGCTAGCTGGGCCAAGAGTCGCAACAATTTTTGTCTTACGCATAATGACATTCTCTTTTTAAAGAGGGATACCCAAAGGTATCCCTTGATGACAACTTAATTAATTCATTAATCCATGGTAACTTTTTTCGCATTCCAGACTAGCGTCGCTAAAATCATGGAAACGATGGCAGAACCAATCCAGAAATACTGTACTGTGGTGAAGTCGTAGTGAGTGATATCGCCAACTTGTGTGACTTTAATCAGTGATGCTGAAATCAGTTCTTGAGCCGATGCTGCAATGTAAGCGAACAGTCCGATAAAGCCTTTTACTGCACCTACTGCGTTTTTCGGCATCAGGTCACAAGCGGTTAAACCTGCTAAGAACACAACCAGACCACCCATTGCAAAACCAACCATACTTAATGCAATAGCATCCATAACACGGCTTTGTGGACCCCAGAACATCAGTGCAAAACCAGCGATGTTGGCGATACCATAAATTAGAGTTGGAATATGACGGTTAGCGTTAAACAGTTTGTCTGAAGCCATACCCGCTAAGATTGCGCCGAAGAAACCCGCGATTGGGTAAGTAGACATGGCGAAACCCGCATCAATCAGTGAGTAGCCTTTTGAACCTTGTAGGTAAAGAACTGCCCATGAACTGATTGCATAACGAGAGATATACATAGCCGCACATGCTGCTGCGATGATCCACACTGTTGGTTGTTTTAATACGAATAACTGAGCGCGACGTGTTTCTTTAGGATCACTTGATTTAACGGCTTCTGACTCTTCACCATATGCGGTTGCTGGATCAGGTAAGCCATAAGTACGAGGACGATCTTTCAAAATCATCAGCAAGATGATGCCCGCAGCAATACCTGCGATACCTGCACCGATAAAACCTGCACGCCAGCCGAAGAAGCTCACTATGGTTGCCGTTAAGATCCACGTAATTGCTTCACCGATATTACGCGAGCCACCCCAGATGGAATAAACTGTACCGCGCTGTTTTGGCGAGAACCATTGGAAGATAGAAACACAAGAAGGTGCCGAACCGACAGATTGGAACCAGCCGTTAATACCCCATAATAGGATAAAGAACAGGCTCGCCGTTGACATTCCCATGAAGATACAAACAAAGGATGAGGCAATCAACGAGATGGACATAAAGCGTCCAATATTGGCATAATCTGACAAGAAGCCGTTAGAGAACTTACCAAAAGCGTAGGTAAAGAAGAACGCAGAACCCATTAAACCGAGTTCAGCGGTGGTTACGATACCTGCATCCAGCATAGGTTTTTTCACCACACCGAGTGCCATACGAACCACATAGAACATGGCATAACCAAGAACAAGACCAAAGAAGACCTGCCATTGGTGCTTTTTATATATTGCGCGGATCTTTTCACTTGACGCTTCTATTAGCGGCAGATCCTTTCTGGTTTTAAAGAAACTTAGCATAGAGATGACTCCGAATATTATTCATGTCTGAAGCTGATTTTGGTTTTCAGAGCTGATGCTATTCATTTAGGTCATCTTGGTGCAAAAGAGGGAATTTGAGTCATCGATGACACATTCTGCTGAATCGGTGAGTCAAATTTGTAACATCGCTATTAGGCGTTGGTTTAAAAATGAGTGAAGATATCGTCGTATCATTGTTAGAAATGAGTCATTAAGGACTCATTAGCCCAAAATAATAAATATTGCTAAATATCAGAAGTTTGAAGTTCGACACATTTTTATGTTTATTCAAAACAAAACCAGGGGTATGTCCATGAGAATAAAAATAACACTGAGCCTCGTCTGTTTACTGTTTAGTTGGCTGTTTATCACACCGGTGCGTAGTGATGAGCAGCCACTTGTTATACTGACGACACTTTCAGATACACCAATGCGACCACTTACAGAGGCTTTTAGCGCTCGTTATCCAGATACTAAGGTGCAAGTGGTTTATCGTCGCGTCGCGATTGCAACACGGATGATGAAACAATATCCCACACAGCCAGTTGATATTGTGATGTCGTCATCGGCTAATTTTTTCCATCATCTAGATAGAGAAGGGCTACTAGCTCGATTACCCGTAAATTACGAAACGCCAAAATGGTTAACGCGCCATAGTGATATCTTAAACGATAAGATAACCACGGTTGGTTATTCCGGTATTGGCATTATGAGTAATACGCAATACCTACAAAAACTCGGTATTCCTGCACCTAAAAGTTGGGTTGATTTAAGTGATCCTATTTACCAAGGGCACTTAACCATGACCACTCCAGCGAACTCTGGCACGATGCAATTAATGGTGGAAAATGTGCTACAAGAGTACGGCTGGGAGCGTGGATGGCAGATCTTACTCGAAACCAGTGGTAATCTTTCCTCGATTTCGGCACGTAGTTCCCGTGTCAGTGATGCTATCGCCAGAGGCATTGTAGGTGCAGGCCCAATTATCGATAACTACGCTTTTAATCATCAGAAACGCTTTGATTTTGTCGAATTTAGCTATTTTGATAAGTCGATTATTTTACCGGCTTATGTTGCTATTGTTGCCGAAAGCAGTAAAAGAGACACCGCAGCTAAATTTATTGCCTTTCTTTTATCGGATGAAGGACAAGAGATCATCTATAAAAGTGATATGGCAAAGATCCCATTAAGCAAAGAGATTTTACGTAATAACGATGAACTTGCTAATAACACGGAATTTATTTTAAACAGCAATGAGGCGTATCGCCGTAGTGAAGTCGTTAATGCGTTATTTGATCAAATGATCACCCATAATTTTCCTTTAATGCGCCAAGTTTGGAATGATATCCACGAAGCAGAAAGACAGGAAAATAAAACGCCAGAACGTATTTCTGCGATCAGTAAAGCGCGAAAAATAGCAAGTTCAGTGCTTATTAGCGAAAAAGAGGCTAATTCACCGACATTACAAGCGTTATTTATGAAAGAAGCCGATCAGCGAGAATACTCTGATCAAGCATTAGCTGTGCTGTATCAATGGCGCACATTAGAAGCTGAAAGGCTTGAACAAGCACTGGTTTTATTGAAAGAGACAAAATCACCCTAACCGCCTTGTGGTTCAAATATACAGCAGGAAGCGCTGTTTTTATGAAAGGTATTACGGATGAAATTATTAGTGCCTAAACAATTTGGCAAACTAGGTAGACGCCTGTATATGGCGTTTATCTTTAGTTCTTTACTCACCTTATTGATTGGTGTGGTTATCTTTTTTATGTGGGGAAAACTGGCGACACAAATTAATGCGTCAGTGGGAGAGTCTCTACCGATGTTAACCACCAGCTATACCATGGAGCGTTATAGCACCAATTTACAGATGCTATTAAAAGAGCGAGAACAGACTCAACGAAAATCGATTTCAGAGCAACAACAGCAGGAAATTCATCAGTTATTAGATAATTTGCGTGAGTTTCCTATTGAGCAAAAGCCACAGCGTGATTTTTATACTCAACTTGTTGATGAGTTATCGGAGCTTATTAATCAACAAGATGTATTATTGGATAAACGACGTGAATTAGAAAACCGCCTTGCACAATTATTAGGGCAATTGGCGTGGATGCATGACGCCGTTGGCGAAGACATTAAACCACTCCTTAATGAAATTGAGTGGCATGTCAGCCAAATGATCAATGAAAAAAATGTACAGGAAAACAGCCTACAACTCCTATTGGAATCAACCTTATTACAAGAGTTGTTTACGACAGAAAATGAATTAATCAGCTTGGTTGAAGAAATTGCACATCAACGTTATAGCCGTGATATTGATGTCGCTTTCCACTATATCAGCGTCAAAATTGATGAAATTATTGCCTTAAATCAGAAACTAAAAAGCTATCCATCGACTATTGCCCATCGTCAGGTATTACAAGAGATTATTGCGATCACCCGTTATGACGGTGATATCTATCAAACACTGATTGATGATGTGGAAAACGAGAAAAAGCTCAAAGCATTAACTCCTGAATTAAATGAAAAATTATCACAATTTGATAATGCTGTAAGAGGTAATGTTTTTGCTACAAGTGAAGCGCTAAATAAGCTTAATGATAATACCCGCAAACTAATGGCAACAGGGAAAATCGTTATTGTAGTCATCATTATTGCATCACTATTGCTGAGTATTATTGTGATGAAAATCTTGATTGATAGAAGACTTATCGCAAGATTGAATAAACTAAGTGATGACTTAGCGCATGTAGCCAAAGGTCATTTAACCGAGCCTGTACTGATTGAAGGACAAGATGAAATTGGCCTGTTAAGTCGCCGGCTTCGTCGATTTTGGCGTCAAATGAAAGAAGTTGAAACCAGCAATGCGTTAAATCTTATTAATAATACCGATGCAAGTTTAATTACCTGTCACCACGATGGCAGAATAGAAACGGTAAACCCAAGTGCAGCAACACTATTAGGTACAGGAAAAGAACAAAATAATAAGCCACTTTGGTTACTGTTTAGTGGTGAGGCGAGCACCATGCTTAAAGCGCAATTTAGTTCAAGTGGTCAGCTTTACTTATTAGGGCAGAGTGAATGTACTATCAGGATGGTAAAAGAAGGTGAGCCTCATTTCTTACAATTTAATATTCGAGAATATCCTCATAAAGATGAACACAAATATATTGTGACGATCACGGATATTACGCGCCAAGAGCTAAGCAGATTAGAGCTTCAACGGCTGGTGGCATTAAAAACACAAGATTTGCAGGATAAAAACCAGCAATTAAATGAAGAGATATTGCGCCGTGAACAGGCACAGAAACATTTAATTCAGACACAAGAAGAGTTAGTACAAGCAGCTAAAATGGCAGTTGTAGGGCAGGCGATGACAAGCCTTGCACATGAGCTTAATCAGCCACTCTCTGCAATTAACACCTATCTATACAGTGCAAAACTGACTATGCAGATGGAAAAATACGATCAATTACCTGATTCTATCGAACGCATTGAAAAGCTGTGCGCACGAATGAATCGAATAATTACTGCATTGCGTAATTTTTCACGTAAATCTTCGTCTGAAATTAGCTTTGTTTCAGCGCCATTAAAAGAGCTGGTAGATAGTGCGATGGTGCTGGTGGAGTCCCGTTCTAAACGAGAGCAGTGCATTATTACGAATAATATTCCTGATGAATTAACCATTTGTGCAGACCCGACACAAATTGAGCAAGTCTTGGTTAATTTGTTTGTTAATGCAATGGATGCTATTGCGGGTGTTGGTGAAAGCCAAATCACAATTGATCTTTTATCTGTTGATCCTAAACGAAAATTAGTGGCGATCGCGGACAGTGGAAAAGGATTCAATTCAGATGTTTTACCAAAACTATTTACCCCATTTACAACCACAAAAGATGTGGGGCTTGGGTTAGGGTTATCCATTTGCCGTTCAATTATGCAACGGTTTGGTTATGAAATTTACTTGGCCTCTACATTAAATGGTGGCGCCATGGTTGTTTTGGAGTTTACAGATGACACAATCACACATGCCTGATATCGACGTTTTATTAATTGATGACGATGAAGATATTCTTGAATCTTATCGCCATTTACTCAATCTTGCGGGAATGGTTGCTAGAGTAACCGAGTCACCAGAAAAAGCATTAAGCCTTTTAACACCAGAATGGCAGGGTGCTGTTGTACTTGATATCTATATGCCAGCAATGAATGGCATGGAAGTATTAGAGCGCATTAAACAAATTGACTCTCGTATCCCCGTTATCATGATCACAGGACATGGCGATATACCGTTAGCAGTAGAAGCGGTAAAAAAAGGCGCTTATGATTTTATTGAAAAACCGATTAATCCACCTGTTTTCTTAGAGTTAGTGGCGAAGGCACACAAAGAGCGTCAATCCATTCTTTCGCTTAGGAATGCGGTAATAAGTACCACACAAGAGCGATTAGTGGGAGACAGTGCGCAAATCACCGCGATTAGAGAGCAAGTACAACAAATTGCCGATATTGATAAAGATTTAATGATAGAAGGGGAAATGGGAACAGGGCGTCATCTTCTTGCTCAGCTATTGCATGAATTAAGCCCACATAGTGATAAAGCTATCCAAACAGTCGATTGCCAAAATTTATCGGATATCAAACAGGTTATTGCTCAAATTGAAGCGGATGAAGTAGGAACGCTGATTTTACGTTCTCCATATGATTTATCATCTGAAGCACAACGCTGGTTAAGTTCTTATCTATTAGATATGGAACGCCAAGGAAAGCGCCACTTTAGAACGATTGCGATTTTAGAAAATAATACACAGCAACTGGTAACAGAAGGACGATTAATCCCTGAATTCTATTACTATTTTTCACAAATCACTTTTTCACTGCCTCCGTTAAGTGCCAGACGCCCAGACATTATTCCGTTATTTAGGGCTTTCTTACGACAAAGTGCACAGAGGCTCGGTATTGCGGTACCGAAAATTGATCGTAATTATCTCGATATTTTAAAGCGTTACGATTGGCCGGGTAATATTCGTGAGTTACGAAATGTTGCTGAATTATATGCGGTAGGCATTGTGAAAATGGTTGATAGTGAACAACATCGCGCCATTATTCCACCTGAAGGCCCTTTGGATAATCTTGTGGATGAATATGAGCGTCGATTAATCGAAGATGCGTTATATTTATTTGCGGGACGTGTTAGTGATGTGGCGGATTATTTGGGTATTCCACGTAAAAAGCTGTATTTACGAATGAAAAAACATGATCTCGATAAAGATAGCTATAAACCAAAAGTTTGATTTACCCACTATTCAATAACAAAGAAGCGCCATACTGGCGCTCTTTCACAGTTTTCTTTTGTTGTTATTATATTTAATATTTTATATTAAGTTTATTTTGCCTTTTATTTTACCTGTAATCGTAAAAAGATAGAATTTATCATTTTTTATATTTTAATAGGTCTTGTTGTGGATAAAAACTCTGTTATTTTTTTATTCAATATTTACACCTTTTGCGTGTCAAAATAGTGAGCTGTTTTAAATTTATTTTTCTTAAAATCTTATTAATAGCTAAATATAAAAATTGGGTGTCTTTATTTGACGTTAATAATGGTATTTTTTATATAACAGTTACGAGATATTATTGTTATTACTCCATAATTGACTATATTAAAAAGAATGCTCTTTAAAGGAGTATCATATTTAATTTGTATTTATAATTTATTTTTAATTCTTGTTGAGAACAAATTAACGATATTTAAATATGTTGTCATAATTAGATTATCTTATTTCTAATTAAATTAAAGAATATAATATAATTTCTCAATTGAGATGAATCCTAAGTGTTTTTGTATATATGCTGGCTTTATCGTGTCAGCAAGATATTATTTTCTATATCTTGATATTTTTTCGTTATAAAAAACTTATTATTTTTATTTGTTTGGTTTTTATATTCATTTTACTTGCTATGAGTGTTAATGATGGCGGCTTTATTTTTTATTAAGTAATAATATCTAATCTATATGTAATTTTAGTTTAAAATACTTTAATTGCTCATCTAAAGAATTGTTTCATTTGATAACTATCCTCTTATTATACTAATAATATCATTTTTTGACTTTTGACTTAATTTACGCCTTTTGCGAGTATTTCATTGCAAAACAAGTAAAGAAATATTATTTAAATTGTTTCTTTTCTTTAATTTCTTACTCTTACTTTCTGATTAAAATTTATTAATTATTTATATGTCAAATTAAGATGTTTTTATTAATTAAGAAACTTAATTTCTAAAATATTTAAAAATGACGTTTTAAAAGTTAATAAGGTTAACTTATTCCGTAAATTAATTTGAATATGAATGCATAAAGGACACATTCGTAGAATATCCCCTATTTTGGTTTTATATGGATCTGTGAAGTTTAAAGAAGTTTAAATTGTAGAAGGGCGATGTATTTATTATTTATCGCTTATTTAGTCAGAAGCCAAGAAATATCACTATCTTTATTGTATATAAAGGAAATTTTATGAAATTTACTAAATTAGCTTTAGGTGTTGCGTTATCTTTAGTTGTTGCTGCTCCTAGCTTTGCAGCAGATCCAGCGGAAAGCCGTGAAGGTAAAGTGCGTTTTACTGGCTTTATCAATGATGTTCCTTGTTCAATCGATGATAAAAGTTTAGATCAAACTGTTAAGTTTGGTGAAATCGCATTGCATGAACTGACTAGCAATAAATTCCGTTCAGATAGCGAAAACTTCGATATTATTCTGAAAAACTGCTCAACTGAAACTTACAAAACTGCAAAAGTATCATTCACTGGTGCAACCGTAAGTGGTTTTGACGGTTATACTGGCGAATTACTGGGCTTAGGTGGCAAAGTACAAAATGCAGGTATCGTTATCACTGACCGTGGTAATAATCCAATTACTTTTGGTCAAGGTTTCCCAGTAGCAGGTCACGCTTTAAATAATGGTGACGGCTCTCTCACAACATTACAGTTCTCAGCTTACGTGAAAGGTAATGAAGCTGTTGATAAGAAAGCAACAACGGGTTCTTTCGACACAGTAGCTAATTTCAAAGTTATCTACGAATAATTGTTGTTTTTTTTATAAGATGTGTGGCGCTTAGGCGCCATGCATCTCATCAATATTGTCTTCTGTTAATAATGCTGAGGATGGCATAGCAAAATGAAAAGCATGAAAATAAATACGATCACAAAAGTAATGCTTTTATTCTTTGTTCCTTTTTCGTTGCCTATTTTTGCAGAAGAAGCTGTAGATTTTAATACCGATTTCTTAACAGATAAAGGTATTGAAAATACTGACTTTACTAAATTCTCTTACGCAAATTATATTCAACCAGGCACTCATTTACTGGCAACTGACGTTAATAAACAAAGAGTAAGAAACGAAGAGCCTATTTTATTTTTTTCCCCAGATTACAACGCAGAGTTATCTATTCCTTGTATCACCCCAGAGGTTTACCCCATTTTAGGTTTAAAATCTGAATGGGAAAAAAAAGTCACTTGGTTAACAACGAATAATACCCAGTGTCTTGATTTCCGCTCCGTGCCAAATATGAATGCTGTGGGTGATCTCTACACCGGTATTTTAAGTATCAGCATTCCTCAAGCCTTTATGGAATATCAAGATCCAAGTTGGGATCCGCCATCACGTTGGGATGATGGTATTGCGGGATCCTTTCTTGATTACAATATGAGTAATCGCCTTATTCGATATGAAAACAACGATAAAAGGACCGAAACGGGAACCAATATTAGTGGTGTAATGGGCATTAATATGGGCGCTTGGCGTTTTCGTTCAGATTGGCAAGCCTCTGGCGGTAATTTAAATAGCAACGATAAATCATGGCGTTGGAACCAGCTTTATATTTTCCGAGCTATTCGATCTTTAGGTGCAAAATTAACGTTAGGTGAACAATATCTCTCATCAGAGCTTTTTGATAGCTTCCGTTATCTTGGTGCTTCATTAGAAAGTGATAACGCGATGATCCCGCCTCGTTTACAGGGCTATGCACCTGAAATTGCGGGAGTTGCAAGAACGAACGCCACGGTTATTGTGCGTCAAGATGGTCGTATTGTTTATCAAAATGAAGTAAGTCCAGGGCCGTTTCGAATTCAAGACGTCAACACATTTGGGGGCGGTACCTTAGATGTTTCTATTGAAGAACAAGATGGTTCTGTTCAAACATTTAAAGTAGAAACCTCGCGTTTAGGTACACTGACAAGACCTGGCCAGTTTTTATATAAGCTGGTGATGGGTAAGCCAACTAAAAATGAACATGACACTGAAGGTCCTGCATTTTCATTAGGCTCCTTTTCATGGGGGGCAGCGAATAACACCACGATTTATGGCGGATTATTAGCCTCAACTGAATATCAAAATATTGCTTTAGGTCTAGGGCAAGACTTAGCGCCATTTGGGGTGCTTTCTTTTAATATTTCGGCTTCGCGTGCTGAGATGGGCAGTAATTTTGATGATAAGACACTATCTGGTACTTCTTATAACGTTACCTATTCGAAACAATTTGATCAAATAAATAGCCAGATTACGTTTGCGGGTTATCGCTTCTCTCAACGAGACTATTTAAGTATGACTCAATTTTTAGATGGTCGTTATCGTGGGCTTCATATTGACAGTGGTAAAGAGCTTTATACCGCCATCTTTGGTACAGCTTTCCCTGATTACAATATCAATACGTATTTAAACTATTCTCGCCAAACCTATTGGAATCGACCTTCAACTGATAACTACAGTTTTACGGTTTCTAGTTATTTTGATTGGGCTAATTTTAAAAATTTATCCATTAACTTATCCGCGTATAAAGTGGAATCTAGCCATAATAATGACGAAGGAGTTTATGTGTCATTAGGTGTACCGCTAGAGCGTAATGATGCCAATATTAGTTATTCGGGATCATTTAATCGCCATAATACGAGTAATTCTGTTAACTATTATGAGCGACTGAATGAAAGAAGTACCTATAACTTATCTGCGGGTACGTGGGATAGCGATAAAGTGAATCTGTCAGGTTTCTATAATTACGACGGTAATTTAGCAAAACTGACGACAAGTGGAACTTATACCCAAAATAATCAAAGCGCTTTATCGATGCAATTAATGGGTGGGATAACGCTAACCCCAGAAGGGGGAGCATTGCACCGAGTCACTTCAATGGGAAATTCACGCATATTGGTTGATACCAATAATGTTGAAGATATTCCGATTAAAACAGGTTTAACACCAATTGAAACTAACCGTCACGGTAAAGCAGTTTTAATGGGTGTGCAAAACTATTCTCGTAGCCATATTACGATTGATATCAATAATCTTCCTGAAAATGCTGATGCTGTTCAATCATCCCAATACGCTACCTTGACAGAAGGGGCGATCGGTTACCGTAAATTTAACGTGATTGAAGGTGAGAAAGTCTTAGCGGTGATCACGATGGCTGATAAGAAACATCCTCCTTTTGGCGCCAGTGTTTATAACAAAGATAAATTAGAAGTCGGCATTATTTCAGATGATGGTTTTGTTTATTTATCAGGTGTAAAAGCAGGTGAAACATTAGATCTTGCTTGGAATGGCGAAACTTGCCAATTCCAATTACCTCAAGTGCTAGAAAATAATTTAAGCAACATGTTGTTGCTTCCTTGTAAGTAATTAAATTTAAGTCAACGGTGAATGAAATGAAATATATCAATACAAAAACATTGGGCGCTATCGTTACACTTTGCCTTTTTTCTCAATCCGCTTATTCCGCTATCGCATTAGATAGAACTCGTGTTTTATATAATGAAGGTGAGCGCTCAGTCAGTATGGTTTTAGAAAATGAAAATGAATCTAAACCTTATTTAGCACAGTCTTGGCTTGAGAATAGTAAAGATGAAAAAATCAATTCTCCTTTTGTGGTAACACCGCCAGTTCAGCGTATCGAAGCCGGTAGTAAAAGCCAAATTAAAATACAGGCATTACCAGCAACAAATATGTTGCCCACAGACAGAGAAAGTATTTATTACCTTAATGTTCGTGAAATTCCACCTCGTAGTGATTCTCCTAATGTTTTACAGATTGCATTGCAGACAAAAATTAAAGTGTTTTATCGACCAAAAAGCATTGTTGCACCAAGCCGTTTAGAGGCTAATCCAATGGAAAAAGACATTGTGATTGAAAAACAAAGTGACCATTACAATGTGAAAAATCCGTCGCCTTATTACTTAACCATTACCAAAGTCAGAAAGAACAATACGGAAGTAAAAGACTTTGAAGCGGTGATGATTGAACCTTTTGGTCAACGTTCACTGGGAACAAAAGTGGGCGATTTAGGTACGACACCTACCCTTGAATATCTCAATGATTTTGGTGGGCTGGTTGACTTAACATTCCAATGTCGTGGAGATATTTGTTCAGCAAATATCAAAGATAAGAAGGCGTAATATTATGCTTATATTCCGAGGTGTAATACTTTTTCTTTGTATGAGTTTTCTCGCTCCTTCTGTATGGGCTGTTTCTGGCTTTTTAAGAGTGACTGTGAGCGGGAGTGTGGAGTCACGCCCTTGCAAGATTAACGATGGTAAACCTATTGAAGTGAACTTTAATGATGTGATGACCACAAGAATAGAAAACGAAAATTATAAACAAAAAATGGATTACACCTTGGATTGTAAAACAACAGGTGACCCAAGTATGTCACTGAAATTTACCGGTGACGGCGCTGGGTTTGATACGCGTTATTTAAAAACAAGCGTGACAGATTTAGGGGTGTTATTTAAAACCGCTGACACCAATGTTTATATGACAGAGCCGTTTAAGTTTAACTATCAAACTCGACCTGAGCTTTATGCTGTACTCGTGAAAAAAAGTGGCGCCGCGCTACCAACTGGCTCCTTTACGGCGACTGCAACTATGCAGGTTTATTACAACTAACGGAGGAATAAACAGTATGCGTTATTATCCATTCCTCACGATGTTATTTTTATTTTCAATATCATCTTCACCTAGTCTAGCGAAAGATAATGAGACACAGGTGCTGATTAAAGGTAATTTATTAACGCCACCACCTTGCAAAGTGAATGACGGTAATATGATTGAGGTGAATTTTGGTCCTGTGGCGATAAAAACGATTAAAGGCTATGACCAAAAAAGAGAAATTAATTACCAAATTACCTGTGAAGAAAATTTAAATAACTGGAATATGTATTTATCGATTGATGGTAATAAAAGTAGCTTCGATCCTAATGGGCTGAGAACCAATATTAATGAGTTAACCGTAAAATTTATGATGGATGATTCCATTATTGATTTAAATAAAAAGTATTCGGTTAATTTAAATAACCCTGAAAAAATTTGGGCAGTATTGGTGAAAAAAGAAAATAGTGAACTGGTACCAGGTAATTTTACCGCGGGTGGTACCTTGTTTGTGGAGTACCAATAATGAATAAATCAATGTTATCTGGTTGTATTATTGGTAGTTGTTTATTGTTTTCATCTTCTGTCTTTGCGGCTGAAAATCTTAATATCTTTGGTTCATTAATTATCGCACCTTGCAAAGTTCTACCTGAACACTCTCAGGTTGATGTGGTATTTGATGAAATTCGCTTAGATGATATTTATAAAAGTTATTTTGAATTCGAGAAAAAGGATTTCAAAATTACTTTATCAGAGTGCGATATCTCTATTGCCAAGCAAGTGAAAATAAAATTTGAAGGGGCAACTCATAATGAACTTGCCGGATTATTAGCATTAGACGATAACGCTAATAATCCTGATTTAGGAATACAAATTACGACTAAAGAAGGAGTCCCTATTAAATTAGGGGATTACACTAGCTTATATAATATTCCTAATAATGGCATTTTTGAGCTTAATTTTATTGCTTATTTGCAAGCGACAGCAAAAGCGATCGCAGATAAATCAATTAAGCCGGGGCATTTTTCTGCTACTGCCGTGTTTTCTTTGAAATATGAGTAAAAGATAATGAAAAAAATACAGCAAATTTTAAAGTTATTAATTGTACTATGCAGTTTTTCTCTATTTAGTGTACAAGCAGGTTATTTTACTTATATTACTAAATCAGGTCCTTCTCCAGAAATTAAAGGTAATATTCGTTATGACTATGTGTTGGAATATTGGACGGAAATGGGATTTACGCCAAACCCTTGTAAAAGTTTAGGTTTGAGTGGTCGGTGTTATATTCAATTAAACCACTTCCACTCAAAACCTGATAAAGGCGGAACGGGTACTGAGCATCGAGCGAGATGGCGGTGTGATGTAGATTTACAACATTTAAGCTCTATGGCTGAAATACGCGATGTGGCTGTTAATCAATGCGGGTTGACTTTCCCTTATGTGAATTATAGTACTCATGCTGGATCTGTTACTGTTGATGAATGTATTGCTTTTTTTATGACGAGTAGTGCAACGGGAGGAAGTGGAAGAATGGTACCTGGTGGCGTATGTGGTATTGCTCCACCGCCTGAAGGTAAATGTGCATTTGTTTCTAATAATCTTACTATTTCACATGGTGTACTTGATGTGACACAAGTTGATGGTAATGAGGCGGAAGAACAATTTGCGCTCACTTGTAATGAAACTATGCCAGTAAAAATTACCAGTTCGATGGAAGATCATTTTTTAAACTTAAAACCAGATGGTAGCATCCGCTCTTTTTTAACGTTAAATGGTTCACCTGCATCAATTGGTACACAAGTTAACGCAATAATGAATGAATACACCTATGTAAGAGTGAAGTCAAAACTTCAAACTAATGGCACTCCTTCATTAGGTAACTTTAGTGGTGCTACGACATTGGTATTATCAATACCTTAATAAAATTAGAAGAGTCAATAATGACCTAGATTTGATAGCGTTTTTCGTTGACTTACCCGCACATTATTGTGCGGGTTTTTTTTATGTGGTTAATTTGAAAAGCGGTTTATAACATTATCGGTTCGATAACTAATTCGCTCTTATTGGTATCTAATTTTAACTTTTGGGATTCAGTGACTTTTAATAGTGCGGAACCTAAATTGACTAACATCGGTAAGCGCATTTCAGCCGCGATAATGGCGCTGTGAGAGAGACTATCACCTTTTGCTAAAGCAATACCGACCAATTGACTATCAACTAATTGAATTAATGTGGAAGGGAAAAGCTCTTTTGCGACCAAAATAGCGGGTTGTGAAGGGGTAAAGCTTGGGCGAGTTTTATCTTGTAAATGGTAAAGCACTTGATTACGTAGATCACGAAGATCGAGTTCACGCGCGCGTAAATAGGGATCGGTAAGTGCGCAATACATCTGTGTTCTTTCTTGCATTTCATCCGACCAACTTTGCTGGGCACTGATCTTCTCTGCTTTGATGCGATCTATCACGCTTGTTATTAACTCATCATCATCTAACATCATGATATGACCGTTAAAAATAGCACCAATATGCTCACCTAATTTTTGGCTAGCTTTATTGGCACTCTGTTTTAGTGCTTTTAGCGTACTCTTTATTGCAAAATTAAGTTTGCCAATTTGAGCATCAATATCAATCGGTTCTGATAAGTTTTCGACGGGTGAGAGCTCTATTTCATGCCAAACAAAAGCAGGTGCTTTAATTTGAGATACAGGGGCTAAAATACCGTTTAATGTTATGGTATTAGAATCAGAAGGTAGCTCTTCACCAAAGCCATTTCGGGCAAGTTCAAGAAAAGCCGCAATCGCCTCATTTTCTTGTTCACCAGAGGCAATTAGCGTTATCTCATCGCCTTGACGAATTTGTATTAATGAAAGCTGATTTAAACTGAGAGGATTAATACGTCTATCCCCTTTAACTAATTGATAATCAGCTTGAAAAGTAGAAAGCACCTCAACTAAAGTTGCCGCCGGTCTTACGTGTAAACCATGAGGATTACGAACTACCCAACTTGCCTCTTTACCATGAATTTTGACAGGGGCATTAATATCATTTTTAGGTTGAACGAAATTTTCACCAAGTTGAATTTTCTTTGGATATAAAGAATTTGAAGCTTCTTCAATCACTTTTTCTAGTGATGCCCCTGAAGATGCCGCTACAACTGCTGCAAGTGTACCTTCAACTAAAGGTGCTGAGCAGAGAGTGACTTTCTCAGCTAGCTCGGGATCAAGTAACTCAATCGCAGTTTCTGCACTTAAGATTGCACTGCCTAAATCCATCATCACAACAATAGATTGTGCTTGTGATAGCGATTCTATCGCCGTCATAATTTTAACGGCATCAGTACCAATCGCATGTTCTTCATCGTTGATACCTGCGGCAACCGCAAGTTGGCAATGAGTCGGATTAAGCATCTGACTGGCAAGTTCTGCCACACCATCAGCGAGATGTTTACTATGAGAAACAATAACAATATTTATCATGGTAGACCTTTATTGGTTGCTTGTATTGGTTGCTTGGTCAGTTATGCATTAATACTATTAGCAAGGGCTTGTATCATCAGTACCACAGAAGCACTGCCAGGATCTTTATGTCCGATACTGCGCTCACCTAAGTAACTTGCTCGCCCTTTTCGAGCTTGCATCGCAATGGTGTTTTCAGCGGCTTTTTCAGCGACAACTTGTGCTTGAGAGAGGGCTTCTTTGATAGAAAGGTTTTGTTCATTAGCGTGTTTTAATGACTCAACCACAGGCCACCAAACATCACACATGGTTTTGTCATTTGGCTCTGCTTTTCCTCGGCTTACAATGCCTTCTACACCTTCTGTTACCATTTCAACAAGTTGATTTAGTTCTAGGTTTTGCAATGAAGCTGTAGGTTTGGCTGCACGAATAAAGAAGGTACCAAATAAAGGACCACTTGCACCGCCAATATTTGAAAGCAATGTCATGCCCGTAGTTTTGAGGATAGTGCCAATATCTTGTCCTGCAAACTCAGGTAGTTTTTCCTGCACTTTTCTAAAGCCACGGTTCATATTTAAACCGTGGTCAGCATCACCAATTTCACGATCTAAATCCGTTAAATAATCACTATTTTGTTCAAACAGTAGTGCACATTGTTGTAACCAAAGAATAATTTGAGCGTGAGTTAAAGCCATTTTGTGTTCCTTTTCTTGTTATTAAAGACTTATTTCACCATCGCAGGTGTATTCACAGGGGCATCCCATAAGGTAAGTAACTCGTTATCAACTTTTAATAACGTAATTGAGATCCCTGACATATCAAGCGAAGTACAATAAGAACCAATTAAAGAACGTTCGATGGTTAAGCCAAATTTTTCACAGCATTGAGTTAAACGGTTATAAACACCATAAAGTTCAGATTGTGGTGTGGCACCAAGGTTATTAACTAAAACAATGACGCGATCGCCAGATTTTAAAGGCTGTTTTTCCTGATTTTCCTCGATCCAAGTGCCGCTTTCACGATCCCAATTGCGGATCACTCGTTGATAGTGACCATTCTCAATCAAGGTATTAAACATGGCATCAACAGTATCATTGAGAGAGGTAAATTTACGACGGTCAATACCTGGTTCGCCGTGAATACCGACACCAAACTCCATTTCATTTTCAGGTAAAGTAAAAGAAGGTTTTCCTGCGGCTGGAACGGTACAAGCTTCCAAGGCAATGCCGATAGAAAAACCATTGTTATTCATGTGATGACCTAATTTAACCAGTTCATCAAGAGAGTCGCCTCTTTCAGCTGCCGCACCCAGTAGTTTTTCTATTAAAACGGTATTGGCAACACCACGGCGTCCTGCGGTATATAAGCTATCTTTTACTGCTACGTCATCATCAACTAATACCGTTGCAATTTTTACACCATCGTCATGAAGCAGTTCTGTCGCTGTTTCAAAGTTAAGCACATCACCGGTGTAGTTTTTCACGATCATTAAAACGCCTTCACCGCTATCAATCTCTTTGGCACAGTCATACATTTTATCAGGTGTTGGTGACGTAAATATTTCACCAGGACATGCACCATCAAGCATTCCTTTACCGACAAAACCTGCATGCATGGGTTCATGTCCGCTACCACCGCCAGACAATAGAGCAACTTTACCTTTTACTGGAGCATCTTTTCGCGTGACATAAAAAGAGGAGGGATGAAGTTTGATTTCAGGATGGGCTTTAGCAAAGCCTTGTAGTTGTTCAGATAACACATCATCAACTCGATTAATCAGCTTTTTCATCTTAAATGCTCCATTTGAAATTTGTGTTTAGTCTTCAAACCAGAAATGAGATTTCTGGTTTGGGGGCTGACACATTATTTATTAAAGGATTGGTAAACACGGCATCAATAGGCGATGTTTGTTTTATTTAAAACATAAGAATTATTTTTATTTAGCTTAAAAATGAATCTACATCATTTATCTTTCTATAAGAATAGGTTAGTCAAATAACCTGTCAGAATGGGAGCAAGATCATAAAAATAAATGAAAAAAAGAGTGTCTGTTCGAGATGATTACATGCCTTGCAAAAGAGTAAGTGCTTTCTCTCGTTGCTCTGGAGAAAGATTTTTAATCACGTCTAATAACAACGTATCTTTGTTTTTTGCACTTGGCATAAGAGTGTGACTAAACGTGAGGTTTAAAACAAAGGTATGTCCGCATTCAGGATCACGACAAGCACAATAGAGATCAGATAACTCTTTGTGTTTACGATTACTTTTCTTTATAAGCGCTTTTTCGCCACATTCAGGACAATAAATAGTTAGGACACGCATGTTATTTTTCTCTTTATTATCAGTTCTATCATGCTTTCTATATTAGCTTAAATTTGTATTATAACCAGTCTTATTATTGTTTTTTGATGTAAATAATTGTTTTGAAGCGATTTAAAGGTGCTAAAAACAAATAAAATTGTTTTGAGTGGGTGGGTTAGTTCGGTTATTGTCGGATAAACACACATAACCGATGTTAACCGAACAAACTTACTAGCCTAAAATACAAAGTTTGTAGATAATGGCTTCACGTTAAATCATACGGAGATGAGCAACATATTGAATTTATTATTTATTTTTTCTGTTGTTTTTCAGTGTGAGTAGAAGGCAATAGACAAGGATGTCTATTACAAGTTAACAAGGAAGTGAGTAAAAATACTTTTCAATAGTTGAGGGCTGGGTGTGAAAGGATTTCGCATAGCGTTCAAGTGAAAAGTGTTAAAAGCTGATCTTTATAATAAAAGTCGATGAAATAAGTTTTGTCTCGAATGACTAAGGAGTTAGGTCATGTTCAACACACAAGCGTTATATGCATGGATTGCACTCATGGCGTTTAGTTTGGGTTGGATTGCTCAAGGATGGCATCGAGACAATATGACGTTAGAACAACGGATGTTAATAACGGCAATCGAAGATCAGGTGAGCATGGATGCTTGCCCTGATCTTCAACTTTTTTCTTCTTTTTTTGGCGATAAATCACTAGAACACGCTTCTTCACTTCGGTTTTCTTCGTCATATCAAGAGATGGTGAAATTGAGTTTAAATAATCAGTGTGCCAATGCTGACTTTATCACTGTGTTTAATAATACACAATGTGAAGTTGGTGGCGATTTAATTAACTGATAATTAATAGATTTATTCTATTTTTGTCATGTCTTTATTGTTATTTATTCACCCTCATCAAGCCTAAATACGCTGACGCCCTTTAGGGCTAATAAGTTGGCCTTGTATGTCCGCGATACCAATATGTGCTATACAGCCTGCATTAAACTGTAAATAGTCATCTTCGATACCATCAGAAAAAATAACCCCATTTTCAGGCATTAAAGATTCTAATTGTAAAGGTGAATCAGGCTCAATTGTTCCAAAGGTTAGAGCTACGCCTGTTGTTCGACTTGGAAAAGGTTCTCTCACACTAAATTGCAGCTTTTTGTCACCCCAGCTAAATCCTTGTAACAGGGGATGTGATGCTTCTCCTGTGATTGCCATCGCGCCAGCGAGAATAGATTGAAACCAACCTGTCGAGCCAAGTCCCGTAGACACAATAATTCCTGATGAAGATTGTGCTTCTTGAGCACCACTCCATTGTAAAATATAGCGTGCAGACGTGTGGCTTTTGGGACCAATAAATAGATCATTAACGGCTAACAGTGATTGACCATCATTGGTTGTCGCTTGTGCAAAGGTCACGGATTTAAACGGCATTTTCTGATTAATGGTATTAATCACCGTCTCTTTTAATTCACCTATTTCAAAAGGAAGTAATTTGCCATCCCATCTTGAAGGATCGGGATTGATGGCAATAATAGGCTGTCCATTAAGGTATTTCAGTGTATTGGCGACCAGCCCATCTTGACCAATCACCACCACAATATCGTGGGGTGAGAATTGATAGCTAGGCAATAAGTTTCTTTCTAATAGCTGAAAACGTCCCAATGATTTTAAAACCAGTTCAGCTTCTGTTAGTTGCTTTTGATATAAATTGTGTTCGTTGAGGTAATCCGTTACCTCAACATTGTTGTGTTCTAAATAGAATTTGGCTTGTGACCACGTATTAAAACGCTCAATTAATTCCTGTAAGCGGCTTTTTCTCATCACCAGCACAAAGCGAAAATCTTCGTTACGTTGCATTATTTACTCCCTTTTTTCATAAATTGGCTAAATAAATCAGGAGTGATATTTAACTCACCAATTTTCCCTGAATTCAGCGCTAAGGTTTCAAATGCCATTGCCATTAATTGCTGAGAGTCCATTTTTGCTAGTGCCATGGCTTTTAGGTTTTCAACTGGCAGTTCACGATAAGCACGCATGGTCGCTTCAATAGCATAAGCATCAGCTTCTGATTGTGTTCGCTGATTTTCAGCACTTAACGCGACCAGTTCTTTACGTTTTGCTTCAGCATTTACTTTGGCTTCAAGGCGCTCTTTTTCAATCTCCGCTTGTTCCCGTAATAATGTGCGTTCGTTTTCTAAACGTGCTTCTTCAATTTCTTGTCGTTTACGTTGAACAGATAAGTCGGTTTCCAATTCAGCCTCTTTAATGGTGCGTTCTTGTTCTACCGAGAATTTACGACGAGCATAAATGGCATCGTCGGCTTCTTTCAGTAAGGATTCTCTTGCTTCGGCTTCGAGTGCTTTTAAGGTTTCTGGTGATGGAGTGATTGCTGCAATAGAGACATCTAAAATCGCAATACCTAATGCATCTAATGATGGGTGTTCAATTAATTGTTCCATCACCAAAGTAACTAATGATTGGCTAAGTAATAACGCTTCTCTAAGTGGTGTACTTTGGATCTTTGCTTGGATTAAGGTTTGTGCAATACGCACAACGCGATCACTGAGTTTTAGTGGATCTTCTGATGCATAAGATTTGCCGTTTTTACTCAAGTTAAAATTGAGCACTTCTGCGGCTTTTTCAGGTGTTTTGACCTGAAATGAAATTTGTCCTTGAATGCGTAAGCCTTGAAAGTCCGAGGTTTGAAAGTTGAAAATAAACGGCGCTTCTTGGGCGTTTAAAGGTAGTGCGGCAATAGAGGTTGTGGCTGAGTTATACCAAAAACTCAATCCTTTACCTTGCTGGCGAATTTTGCCGTTTACCGATTTAATAATGAAAGTTGATGAGTCTGCTTTGAAATAATTTAAGTTAAACATAGGATATCTCCAATTAGTGTCCTTATGACAATAACTGGATTGTGTCCTATCGACACTATTCTTGTCAACTGATTTAGTGTCTTTATGACAAAATTTGATTTTTTGCTGTTTAGGCTTAAAATAGTTTCATCGTTTTCTAATAAAGCTTACGCCATGAATGAACAAGATTTTTTAGCCAGTTATAACCGCCGTGATTTCCTATCCCCACTGATTACTGTTGATGCGGTACTGTTTACTTATCATGAAGAGCAGTTAAAAGTATTGTTAGTGAAAAGAGGAGAGCATCCTGAAAAAGGAAAATGGGGTTTACCTGGTGGATTTGTCGATGAAGTTCAGGACAAATGCCTTGAAGATACTGTGCTAAGAAAATTAAAAGAGAAAACGGGTGTGATCCCTCCTTATATTGAGCAACTTTGTTCCGTGGGAAATAACCAGCGTGATGTAAGAGGTTGGTCTGTGACGGTCTGTTATACCGCGTTGATTGCACATCAAGTGTGTGAAGCACATATTGATTCCGTGGATTCGGTAATGTGGTGTCCTATTGATGAGATTGCACAACAACGCTTAGCTTTTGATCACCATGAATTAATTACACAAGCAAGAGAGCGATTAAAGCAAAAATCACTCTATTCGATTGTTCCCGGATTTGCATTGCCAGAAGTTTTTACCTTGCCAGAGTTGCAACATGTTCATGAAATTCTGATTGGTAAAGAGATCCAGAAAAAATCCTTTAGACGACGCATCGAACAAGCCGATTTATTGATTGATACAGGAGAAAAACGGGCAGAGAGAGGACGCCCTGCAAGTCTGTATCGACTTAAAGAGGCGTCTGCGGATTATCGTTTTATTCGAAATCTTGAGTTTTAATTCTTAAGTTGTTTTACAAAGTAATGAGCGCCATCTCGAATGGCGTCATCAGCCACTTTCATCATGCGTGAGTAGTGTAAAAAGGCATGTAATGTGCCTGGATACATTTTATATTCACAAGGTGATTGATGTGCTTCAAGGGTTTTAAAGAGAGTCACGCTATCATCAATAAGTGGGTCGTATTGTGCGCTGGCGATAAAGCAAGGGGGAATATCTTGCGTTAAATCGTTATTAAATAAGCAATAATAAGGTGCATCACGATTGCCTAACGCGGTTAAATACGCATTATCATATTCTTCTAGATCTTGCTGGCGCAACCCATCCCATTCACCACCATAAAGCCGACGGCTAGTGGAATCACGTAAACCGTATAATCCATACCATAATAAAGCTGCACTTACCTTGCCACAGTGGATTTGTTTGTCGCGTAACCACAGTACAGTAGCAAGCGATAACATGGCTCCCGCAGAATCGCCTGCAAAACCAATGTGTTGAGTGTTAATACCGTAGTGTTCAGCATGTTGATCATAAAACTGGCAGACTTGCGCTGATTCATCAATCGCTTGTGGATAATGTGCTTCTGGTGATAGTGAGTAATCAATACCAATCACTGCACAACTTGTATAAGACGCGAGTAAACGCATAATGCGATCGTGGGTATCTAAATTCCCTAAAATAAAGCCCCCACCATGAAGATAATAGAGTGTTGCGGGTGTTTTTTCTGTGGGTTGATAAAGGCGTGTTAGAACCTCGCCATAAGACGTGCTAACGGAAATATCTTGAATGCTAAACATTTCGGGTGCATCTGCATTCCAATAACGTCTGTCTTGATTGTAAGCAAGGCGCATAGAAGGGTAGTCATTACTTTCTGGCGCAGGTTGCGGATTATCTGCATAAAATTGCATAACTTGCTGCATTTCTGGCGAAATAAGTTCTAGTACATTGATTTTATTTTTAGTTTTCATTAGCCCCTCCAATTATCACTGCTTGGTATTGTAAATACTGGGGCTTAATAAACTGGGATCTTGATATCCAATATTGAACGTTAGCGCTAAATAGCAAGGGTGAGACGTGAATATGTGATCTGACTTTGATTTAAATAGGACGGCTGAAATATGATTAATTACACAGTTTTTCTTAACTAAATATTTAATTGAGAATAGAAATGATAATGAGATATATTATTGTGTCTTTATATTTAATCTTATTTCAGAAAAGAAAAATGAAAATAAAATTAGCTATTTTAAGTTTACTTTGCAGCACCATTTTATTAAATGGATGTGCTATTCAATCAACACAGTCGGATGTGCAATTATTGAAAGCAAAATTAGCCGATAAACCAGAGGAAATAACTCAGAGTGAAATAAATGAGTCAAATCTTACGGTTAAAAATCACCCTAAGAATTTATTACGAGTATTTCCTAATTATCCTGCAAAAGCGTATTCTCAAGGCATTGAGGGAGCGTTAAATATAAAATTTGATATTGATGAAAATGGATATGTGCAAAATATTAGGATGTTAGATTCCCCTTTAGTGGAGGTTTTTGGTTTATCGACTATTCGAGCTATGGAAAAATGGCGTTATGAGTCAGGAAAACCGACAAAAGATTTAAATTTAACAATGGAATTTAAACGTTGATTTAAAAATAGCTTATAGCAAAGAGAATAACCCACGATAAATTAAATGGATTATTCTCTCTTTATCGTTAATTTGAGACTAATTGCACCACAACCAGTCGTCCGCCTTCTTCTGTTGATAATACAAATTGCAACCCATCTGTTAGCGCAATTTTATCGCCAATGGCTATCTGTTTTTTCTCTGGCAATACCATCAATCCCTCAATACGTTCATTCACCAGCCACCATGTTGAATTGTGAAAAACGAAATAACCGACACGTTTTTTCTGTTCATCAGTAGTGCGTTCATTGGGCGCAATAAGGCGATTAACATGCCAAGGAAAGAGTGATTGATTACTCCATACCATTAAGCGGTGATCGTCAGGTCTGAAACTGCCTGCCTTACGTGAAGAGTAGAGATTTAAAATCGGCAATTGGCCTTTATAAGGCGTATGGCAATAAGGACAAACGGGCTGTGTTTTTCCAGAAAAAACATACCATTGCTGTTCACAATCTTTATTTTGACAAGGCTGAACTAAATCTACCGTTTTGACTAAAGCCGTCTCCCATTCATCTGCGGTAGGGCGTTGTGAAGGATCGTGTAATCCCGTGATAAACGCTCTTTCAAAAAGAGGCGTAAGGTAAGGCCCCATAATGGTATAAGGGATTTTTTGGGGATCAGCCCAAGGTAGCGATGACGGTTTTACCTGATTAAGTTTTACCGCATTGCTACGATCAGTTGGGTGCTCAATAAATAACGCTTTTTCACCCATAGAGAGCGTTTCATCACGCATTTCATCGTCAAGATCGTGAATTTTACCGCCCCGTAATGGGTGACGATAAAACAGATACATATAGATTAATACTGCAAGTGCGTGTCTATCTGTCGTGATGCTTGGCAAAATACGGTTAGGATCTTCTTTCGGTAAATGGCTGGTTTTTACTACTTCAGATGCAATAAAGTCAGGGGTTCCCACCACATCAGGCGGATATTTACCGGGAACCACTAAACCGTCAATATCAATCACACAGGCATGACCTTGCTCAGGATCGATAAGGACGTTTTTATAGCTTAAATCACTGTGGCATAAGCCTGCTGCATGCATTCGTCGTACTGCACGAGAGAGCAATAAACAGACTTTAAGGTAATTTAATAGATTGCCTCTTTCACGAGGATCGAGAAATTTATTTTGGTTATTGGCACTTGCAAACCATTTACCTTCTTTTTCTCGACCTTTTATCGCAAGAAAGTCATTGTTTTTAGAACCATATTTAAAGAAAAAGTGGGATTGATAAGTTGGAACAACAATACCAATTTTGCCTTGATGTTCGACAACATCCGTTGGCCAGCAAAAGAGGTTTTTCCAATATTCTCCACCACTTTGTTCAAAGATATTATGTCGATAAGAGCCTGTTATCATATCGATTCTATCTTTGGCTTGTGCATTCTGTTGTGTTTTATAGAAGGCAACAACGTAGGTTCGGTCAGGGGAAAAATAGACATCTTTCATTGAGCCAGAGCCAATGATCTCATTGACGTACTGAACTGTTTTTCCACTTTGCGTTGTACAGGTAATGATCTCTGCCATGAAACTCACCCATTCTCTCTTTTATGATTACCAAGCCACAACCAGAGTGCGGTCATCGTGATTGCCTGCTGAAAAGAAATTCAGCCATTCAGCCAATGCGCTATCTGCATGTTCAGGAGAGGCTAAACAAGGCGATATTTCATCAATGAATGCAGCCCATTTATTGGGATCTTGTAAGCCATTATCCGTTTCAAATACGGGATCGGACACTCCGTCTGTCATTAAAATAAGATGTGAAATTTCTTTCCACTTACCAATAATAATGCGTCGATTAAATTCAGCATCGTTGAGCGCACTATCATCAAGAAAACGGGTTTGTCCTGCATATTCACCACTATCAGGAATACCTAAAATACGCACTTTTCCAGCAGGACCATAAGCGGCAATCGCACCATCTCCCATCCAAAATGAGGCAGCAAATAACTCATCATTGATACGCAAAGAAACCGTGGCTAATAACGTTGTTGAAAATGATTTTACGGGTTCATTAATATGAATCGCTTCATTTTTGAGGTTATTAATTGCTAATTGGGCGGCATTACGAAAGAGTTGTGCAAAGAAGCTTCCTACTTGATTAATTGCGCTGTTGTCATTCCATTGATGGATGGTTTCAAGATGAGGTTTAATTGCTTCATTTTCCAAACTTAATTGTGATTTTAAATAGTGGCTGACCGTATTGATAGCAATGCGTGAGCCTTCGCGAGAATAGCGAGCACTGCCTGCACCATCAGCAACAATTAAAATATTCCATTGGCTTTGGTTATCGTGGTGAATATAAAAATCATCATCACGGAATGTGCCTGCATGTTCATGAGAACGCCCACGACGGCTTGCTCCTACAATTCGAATGTCTTCTTCAAGAATAAGTTGGCTATCGATGTGGGCTTTGGAATAAGGGCTATCAGCGGGAGGTTCATTGATTTGCCATAAGCTACGCGGATCAGGATTGATGATTAATAAGACTTCATCTTGATAACGAATAGCATTAACAGACCAATGGACAACCAATATGAAATTGCCACTTTTTGTTGGCATTCCTACTAAGCAACAACTTTCATGATCAAAGGTTATTCCAACTCCTTCAGGGACATCAACCGCTTCAATTTCGGCAATTTCGAGGGTATTTAGCTCGATACTGAGCGTAGAATTGAATGCAGTGCCTACTTTTGCATTAGAAAGGGTAATTTTTGCCGTAGGGCGATGAATAATCGGTTTTTCTGTTGGCATTGGTGATGAGTGTGTTGGAATTTGACCTGGCTTTAACGGACACTCTTCTGGTAATGATGTTTCTTCAGCAGCTAAATCGCGAGCTGGTGGCAATAACAGAAGAATAGGGGGGATTTTGTCTTGTGGTGTTATTTTTTCTGCCGCTTTAGCATTGATTTTATCAATAATAAAATCAATGTATTGAGCGATTTCCACATCTTCATACAACGCAATAACGAGCTCCTCATGTACAGGAATGCGATGTTGTGTCAGCGTGTCATCAATAATCAGTTTTGTGAGTAGGGCTTTTTTATCCATTAGCCTTTACCTCGTGTGACATCAAAGTCAGATTGGCTGCTGTTATCACCAAAGGTGATGTTGTTATCACACCAAGGGCAAACAACGCTTTCAGGGCCATTCACACAAAGTAATTTACCACATTGGCAAACGGCAAAAGCAGTAGCATTGCCGCAATAAGGGCAGCCAGGTGTACCATGAAGTTCGCTGGTGTTAACTTGATATGCCGTGGCGCTGAGATCACTCCATGCAAAGTAATCTTCATTTAAGGTGTAGCAACCCGTTAAGTTAAAACCATTAAGATTGAGGTTAAAATCGAGCCCTGAAGCTTTCATTGGTGGTCGTTCATATTTCATTAAATAAGGTGAACGTGTGTGGCTACAACGCCCGACAAAAGTGACACAAGACTCATCATAGGCACGAGCAACATCATCTTTCGCAAGACGAACAATATACTCTGTTTGATTTAAAAGTGGTGGTGGCTCTTCGCCAACACTTCGGCTATGAGAAACCACTGACATCGTTATCCATTTAATGAAACGAGTAAAATCGCCTTCTTGTGCTTCGGTAAATAACAGCACGTTTTCAGTTAATTGCGACAGCACATGTAAGTCTGCACTTAAGCCTAATCCAATCGCAATTAAGTTAACTTTGTTGGCGTAGTGAGCTTTCCAGCGCTTGATCTCTTGCGCGTAATCATCAGTAGGTCTGCCGTCAGTTAAAAGATAAACGACAGGTTTCCAATCGCCTTTTTGCTCAAGTGTGGTTTTTCTTACTTGCGTGTCGATTTGGTGAGAAAGTTCTCGTAATGCGCTGCCTAATGACGTGCCTCCGCCTAAAGGAAGTTGAGGAGGATAAAAAGAGACGACTTCAGTGAGTGGAACAATCGTTTTTGCAACACCAGCAAAGGCGATAACAGAAATACAAGCCGTTTCAAGGGCGTGCGGATCTCTTCTCAGATCGTTAATAATAGTTGTTAGACCGTCATTCATCTTTTTTAGGTTTTCACCGATCATTGATTCTGAACAATCTAAAACAAAGAAAATGGGTAGCCTTCTCATTGTTATACCTTATCTCTTTATCGTGGCTGTTATGTATTGTGATGGATAAACCAAAGTCTGAATAAAATAAAAGCAAAGCCTTTTGGAGCGCTTTGCTTTTATAGATCACAGTACCAGTTGGATTTCAGGAGGTGGCGGCGGTAGGGTGTCTTTATCCGTATTCACTCCTGCACTTGAACTGCCAGATGCAACACTGGCAGAAACCCATTTAAAAAAGCCAGAGAAGGCATTGGAGTCTAGCGTTTCTAAAGCTACCACTTGAGATGTAAGCTCTTTAAGGTGATCGTGTTTGGCTTTAGGGCCAACAGCACAAGCGATGATCGAACCAAATGAACGCTTTTTCACTTCTTTAATCGCTTCACCATAGGCGTAAGCATCAGACGGTGTGCCATCCGTCATTAAAAAAACGAGAGGACGCCAGTCACCTTTTTGATCACCATCGGAACGTTTAATATCACGATCGACACACTTGATTAAACATTCCAGCGCAGCACCCGTGAAAGTACCGCCAGAGCTAGGTACGGTGATATCTGAGAATTGGAAATCTTCTAATGCAGTTAATGGGATAAATTCACGAGCCTCGTTATCATAGGTAATGATAGAGATATGCACGCTTTCTAATGCGTAAGGATCTTGTCTCAATGCATTAAGCATTGTTTGTATCCCAACGTTAACCGCATGAATAGATTCACCTCTCATTGATCCTGAAGTATCAATCAGCAGGTAAACGGGAAGTCTTCTCATTAGGCGAAATCCTTTAAGTAAGAAATAAAGCTATCTGAACTTGAAGGCTCTCCAATGGCGTTCAGTTTCCAGCCATTATCTTCTCTGACTAATTCAGCAAACAGCATTGAACGTTGGTTGTTGAAGGCTTCGCCTCCAGATAAATCAAAACGAGCCATTTCTACATTTTTCGCATCAACAGCGCGGATAAAGGCGTTTTGTACTTTACCAAAATGTTGTTGTAGTTCTCGACCATTGTAAATCTGAACAATAAAGACAATTTTGGTAAATTTAGGATCAAGTGTGTTTAATTTCACAATGATCTGTTCATCATCGCCATCACCTGCGCCTGTTCGGTTATCACCCGTTAACCAAATTTGTCCTGATTTGTGTTGTAGGCTATTAAAGAAAATAATATCGCCATTAACGAGAGAAGGTTGCCCACCTTCAATTTGACCTAAATCGTTTACTTTGCCATTTTCACCACATAAGAAGGCAATAACATCTAAATCGTATTCTTCGCTTTTTTTACCAAAAAGCCCACCAAGGAATCCGCGTTTTTCTTCGTTGATATCCCAGCCTAAACCGATAGTGACAGAGGAAAGGTCATATTCATTTTTCTTTAAACTAACACCTTGTCCTTTTTTTAAACTAATAGACATATTCATTCCTTTTTTATTTAAAGTACAACGTTAACCTCAGGAGGTGGCGGTGGTAAGTCATCAAGATCACTAATATCTTTCTTAGTTAAATCGACTTTTTGACTACCGACAGAAATACTGGCTGAAACCCACTTAAAGAATGACTTAATGGTATTGGAGTCCGCAGTATCTAGCTGTAATACAATTTCAGTGATATTTTTTAGTACATCAGTTTGTGCTGATTGTCCTACTGCACACGCAATAACAACGCCAGTGCGTGCCGCTTTAAATTTCTCAACGCCTTTTTTCCAATCGTCTGTGGGGGCGCCATCTGTCATCACAAAAACTAACGGACGCCAATCTCCTTTTGTTTCAGCTGTAGTTTTTTGTACTTCTTTTTCAATACAACTAGAAACTAAAGTGAGCGCAGAACCTAATGCTGTTGTTCCACTTGCGACTAAATCTGGTACTTTAAAATTGATTAAATCAGTGAGTGGCACAACCTGTTGCGCGGTTGAGTCAAAGGTGATGATAGAAATATAAGCAGTTTCTAATGCGTAAGGATCTTGGCGTAGTGTTGATAAGAGCATTTCAACGCCATTTTTTACTGCTGCAATAGGCTCTCCATACATGGAAGTCGATGTATCAAGCAAAAGGTAAACTGGCAATCTTCTCATGCATTTATCCTGTGAGTGAGATAGAAATAAGCGATTAATATACTAACCGACCCATGAAGGTGTTCAATTGAGATTATGCTTAGTTTAATTAAATTAGAGAAAAAACGCAGTGATGATTGTCCAATATTATTAATCTGAATGAAGATAGTATGAAAAGTAAAATAAAAGAGAAATTAGCCTGTTTGTCATCCTTAAATTGAGTGATGGAGCGATTTTATTTTATTAAAGAAAATATATTTTATTGAACCGTCTTAATAAGAGTAATGCTAAATGAATGACTAATAGTGATTAGGTATAAATACTCTTTTTAATTAAAAAATAACAATTATAAAAGTCAATAAATTCAAAGTATTAGTTAATTGGTGTTTTTTGTTTTTAAAGTAATTTAAAATAAATTAAGAGTGTGAGGAAATATATGAAACAATTCTATTAGATAAGTGTTTTTATATATTTTCTGCTTTTGTTGTTTTTATAAAATAACTTGATACCGAAGTATCAAGTTGCTTTTTTTATTTAATTCGAATTCTTTTTTTCTTTTTCTTTCTCTGCTATTTCAGCGAGTGTTGATTGAATTAAATTTTCAATATAGTGATCAACTAATAATTCAACAGCTTCACTACGTGTGGAATTATTTAAATAAGATAATCTATCAATCTTGCGCAATGCTGACATTTTTAATGAAAGTGAAACAGATTTCTTCTTATCTTTATCGAGATAAACTCGGCTTGTCATTCCATTGTGGCGTAGATCTTCGCTGGCGGATAATGCCTCACGCATACGGCGTAACGCCTTACTATCGAGTTGACCTCGTTCAGTCATTTGATATGCACGAGAGGCTTTGCTGTATTTTATTTCAGCACCATAAGAATCTCTTATCTCTTTTAATACACGAGTTAACGTAGGCTCTGAGCATTCAAGAGCAGAAATAATCTTAATGGTTGGAACCTTTTTTCCTGAGCTTAAAAGGGTTGCCAGTGTAAAGACTCTGACCTGACGAGTGCTTAATTGCATGCTTAGTTACCACTTATTTTGTCATTGGTGTGTTAAAATATTCAGCAATAATTTCTATTATTCTTGTTCTGTGTTGACAAGGATAAATAAAATAAGCTGCCTATTAAATGTAGTATAAATTAATAACTGAAATAAAAAAAATACACTTTTTTAAATAAAAAGATTCACGTTGTTCTTATAAGTTCTAGTTAAAGATAACATGCTTTAACTAGAAACTTATAAATCGAAATCAATATAAGATAATTATTTTATCTTATCGAATTTATCACCTGCTATAGAGTATTTTATGTTGCGTTAAAACGTTGAGCATTATTTTGTTGGTTAGGAATAATGCCATAAATTTTAGCTCTGGTTAAAATACTCAATGCCCAGCGACGATGTGTTGCTGGCTCACACATTGCACCTTGTGATTTAAAGACGGCTTGTGTTGAATTTAAAATACGTAATGCATCTGAATGATCGGATTGAGACACCATGAGAGCTTGTTCAATTTTATGAATTTGCTTTGGATGGATCGCTGTTTTACCGACAAGGCCATTAGCAATATCAAGTGCCAGCTCTTTATCCATAATATGGTGATCATCAATATGCTCACAAACAGGTGCTGTGAGGGCAAATTGGCGAGCGCCAAAGACAGCAACTAACATTTTTATCACGTAACCCATTGGGCCATCATAAAGTGTTAATTGGCGATTACGTCTAAGAGAAATGACATTCATTAAATCATTACCACCAATACGTAATGCAATAATTCTGTTATGGCAAGGGTGAGTTAGTAGGTGGTTTGCAAGCTCTGTCATTTGAATAACATCAAACACTTCTTCTGTTTCAAGTGTTGGCATCATACATAAATGCGTATTTTCAATAATATTCCACCAAATTGGCAGAGAAACTTGTGTGAACTTAGGCAAAACAAGACCATCGATGGCGCTGACATCAAGATTTTCAGTGATCCATTGACCCATTTCAGTGTGGCGAGGGCGAATAAACAGCAGTGGCCAATGGCTACAATCGCTGTTTTTTTTGTGCTCTGCTAAGGTATTTAATAAGGCTGCCAAGTTTTCTAATGCAACAGGAATATCTGCATCACTCACGGCATCTTCTAAACAGATAATTAAAGAGCGTAACCCTTCAATTTTCTGATTGATGATTGTGGGTGCGATATCTGTTCGTGTCGCGGGCATATAAAGCGTTGCCCCTAAATTCCATGGGGATAATCGTTCAATCATTATTTCACCTTTTTAATGATAGTCACTGCACGATATTGACCAAGCGCTTGCCCTATTTCAATAACAGCAATATTTTTTTCCTGCGCAAGATAAACCAGTAACGCGACATCAGGATCGGTTATTTCTCTCACAAGAACATGATCAGGTACACGGCGTAAAACAGCGCGTGTAGCTTCAGCAATACCGGGTTTTATACGATTGATATTTGAAATATCATATTTGTTTGCAAGTGAACTAACGACGTTTTCGCTCAGCTTTTTTAAGTCTGATTGTTGTTCTTTAAATGTAGCTAGTGGAGTATCGTTATCGATTAATGTATCAATGACTTTTCCAACAGTATCAACAAGGTAACGACTGCATTCATACTGTTTTAAATGTTGGCAATCCACAAAACCGTGAAAGCTTTCTTCAGTCCAAATTGAACGTGAAATTAATCCTGAAACAGGCGCTCCCATGATCCCAAATGGGATAAGCCAATCTTCATCGCTGGCACTTAACCATGCACAGCCACAAGGATCAGCAAGGACGACAAGACGAGGCTGAGCTGGATAGCCTTTTCGCCCTGATAACGAACGAATAAGTTCACCTGTAATAGCGCCTTTTCCTGTCCATCCATCGACAAACACAATACCTTCTGTACCGTGGCGTTGTTCTATCCATGAAAGCGCTTCGCTATCAATGCCTCTATCTCGAATAATACTAATGCCGTAGTGATAAGAGGTTTTTCCCATTTTACGTAATGTTTGTTGCAACATGACGCCTAAAGGAACACCTGCACGAACAAGGCTTGTCAAGATAATTGGGGTATCACCAAAGCGTTCAATCAATGATTTAGCCAGCATTATGACTTCAGTTGCTAAGCGTGTAGCGCCTGTTTCTAGCGCTTTTTCAAAGAGATCTAGATGCCATGTTGTTGGCTCTGGCTCTTGACTTAGCATGTCAGAATAGTGGCGCTTACCCGATTGTATCAGCTCTTCTTTTAACTCAACGGGCGTCATTTCGATATTAACCGGTTGAAGTAGAAAATCGACATCCCCTGATACATAAGAGCCCGAAAAAGGCTTATGATCCATCATGTTTATTCTCCAAAAATTTTTGTGTTGATCGCATCCGCAAATTGGCTTTGACGAGGAAGTCCATACCAACTACATAATTTCATAAAGCGATGATCACTTAGGCTGTCACCGAGTCCAATCACAGGAAAAACACCACGCTCAGTTTTTAATTTATTGAGCAAATAGGTGGCAGCTTTGCCTTTTTCGATAGGCTCAGGTAACCAAGCAATATTGTTGCTGTTACGATGAATATAAAAACCTTCAGTTGAGAATGTTTTTTCTATCTCATCACCTATGGTGTATAGCTCGTCTAATCGGGTGCTATCGTTATGCTTCATGACTAAATAAATAGGCAAATCACCGTATTCATAGTTAATTCGCGCCCAACCATCAATATTTCGTTCCGCCATTAATTGCGTGATTGATTGTTGTAGAGTCAATAAACGCTGTGTATATGGCGCTAAGCTTTGAGTGATGTGGTTTTGCCATTGTGTATCAGCATTGCCTTCTGGCGTTAATATCACCGCACCATGTGTAGTAATCGCCCAAGAATGAAAAGGAATGGTGACTCGGCTAATCTCTTCTGTTCCACGAGCAGTAACAGGAATTAAATCCGCATGCTCTAACATCCAATCTACAAGCATGGCTTGCTCTTGGGTCATAAAGCTACGGGGTTCTAAGCTTCTATCTAGCGCGCCAGTCTTATAGGGTTCTAGTGCTAATTCATCCACCATCTTACGACGTGTTTGAAATAGTGTGTCATCGAGATCAGTTAAAATAACGGGCTTAGTCATAACTAATTACCTCAACAATAGGTGCAACTTTATTGAGGGCTTCAATCAGTTGGTTATCAATGCTTTCAGCTGGTGTTTCACAACAAAGCAAAATGCGATCAAATTGTTGATGCGCCACGTTATAGACGAAGTTAGGAATACCTAAACCATAATTATCAGTAAATGTGATCGCTGATTGAATGGCAAAATTAGTTGAAATAGGTGAACGCGTTGTCGAACTATATTTTACGATAGCACCTTGTTTTTCAAGACGTTCAGCCAATAAAAACGGCTCCCAAACAAATTCTCCCGATCCTAAAACAAGGATTTTTTCACCTAAAGAAGCATTGATGGATAAACCCAGATCGCTTGCGGGCGTTGTCATCCCTAATCGACCCCAGCTCTGTTTACCAGTGATAGCAACTTGCCCTGATGCAGTGATATTAACGTTAGGCATAACAGGTAAAGGCGCATTTGGATCGGCATCCCATTGCCACTTCCCTTGAACTAAAGAGAGGGTTTTAATCGGTAATGGGGAGCGCTCAGCGATAGAATCACCACTCCAATCGGTTAAGGTTACCGCTATAACCTGCTCAATATGGGTTAATCCACCTTCTTCACGTAGTGCTGAAAGCAGGTTGATAAAGGTATTACCTGTAGTCGCTTCATCATCAATTAATACAACGGTTTTTGCTTTTTGTACCCACTGGCGTTGCTCTGCTGTTGTAGGTAAATAGAGTAAGTGATCAGTCGCGTGGCTGTGATTTTCTTTAAATTCACACAGCAACTCACCTTTATCAACAGGATGACGTGTTGATGTTAAATAAATGGCTTGTTGATAGCGATTTCTCACTTCATCAAAAATGCCAGCACCTAAACCCACCGCCGTTTCTGCCATACCAATAAACAGTACAGGACCTTCAAGTGAGTCAGGAAATTGATGGGCAAGTTTTTGGTAGGTTTCACGCATTTTTTTCGGTGAAACAGGAATATGACGACCTAATACTTTACTGACAAATAGAAATGCACGCTTAGGATTGCGTCTTTCTGCAATATCAAATAATTCATCAAGTAACTCAATAGAACAATTTGGCGTCACACTTAATGTGCCACAAGAAAGAAGGCGACGATAAACGGATGAGTCACTCATACTATTTTTCATTATTAATTATTATCCGTACTGATTAAGTTTGTTAACGCTGAATTGAAAACAATAGAATCGGTGATTGAGCGTATTTTTGTTGGTGTAAAATGGTTATTTTGGGCTTCAGCCTCTTCAATACTTATTAATCCTAATTGGCGTAAAGCAAAAATACCTGCAAGATTAATTCCACAATGTTGGGTATAACCAATACCACCAGAAGGGCGCATATTAATTTCAAGTAAGAGTGGGCGACCTTGATGATTATTTCGAGTTTGCACATTCACAAGACCATCGGCTTTCATCGCCGTTGCGCACGCTTTACCTAATTCATAAGCCTCGCCTGAGATCTCTAGATGTTGTATTGCACCCTCTTTGCGTCGAGCTACAGCTGCAATAACATCACCTTGTTCAACCACCATATCAACAGAGTATTCAGGACCAGGCAAATAAGGCATTAAGACTAAAGGTTCAAAATGTTCAACTGCCTTTAATGCATCAAGATATTGTTGAGGATTGACTTGGCGATTTTCTGGGTGATTAAACAGTGCCATCGGTGAAACTTGATTATCAAAGCGCCAAAAACCCATACCATAAATCCCTTTTACAGGTTTGATGCATAAAGGTATTTCGCCAAAAGGAGGCTCTTTTATATGCGTTTCTAATTCATCGATAGATTTAATGTAAATAGAAGGTACTGCAGGAAGCCCACATTGTTCCATCGCTTGTGCAAATGCAACTTTATTATCAGCTAACTGAAGCTGTTCAAGTTGTGTGGCCCCAGTTGTTAATTTTACCCCAAATGACTCAATTTCTTGGCGGTGTAATTCAAACCATGCGCTATTACGACCGGTGTGAATGGCACGGACTTGATGCTGTCTTACAACATCATCGATAAATTGTAAGCGTAATGTCTCTTCAAGAGGTTCATAAAAAGCCCCATCAGCAAGCGATAAAATCTCATTTCGAGTATGACGATGAGATGCGAGCACAAAGATCTCTTGATGCTGCTGTTTTGCAAAGTCTTTAACACTTTGAATTATATCGCGTTGTGATGATAAACCTTCCATAAACCAAATTGTGTTATTCATTACTCTGTATACCGTGAAATAAAAGTGTAGGGTTCAATGCTTATAATCATGAAGATTTCGAAGAACTGTGTCAATCATAATATGATTTATTTGAGTTAATTTTTAAATTGGGTAATTGAGTAAGTTATTATTATGATTTTTTTGTGTTTTTAATATTTTATTACAATGAAAATATCATTAATATCAATAAATTGACAAAACTTTAAATTTAAGTGAGAAAAATAGTCTTGCTCGTGTACTTCATCATGATATGATGATTTTCATGATATGGAATTAATCACAAATGGCGTTATTGTTTCACTCTACCTCTGAAGGAATTTAATTATGGTTTCATTAAGCAAGAATCAAACAGTTTCTCTCAGTAAACAAGTACCTACACTGAGCCACTTAATGTTTGGTTTGGGCTGGGATCCGATTAAGAAAAAAGGATTATTAGGCGGTCTTTTTGGTGGTGGTGGTTCTATCGATTTAGATGCAAGTTGCGTATTACTTGACGCAAATGGTAATCAAATCGATACCATTTGGTTTAGAAAATTAAAATCAAGTTGTCAGTCGGTTATTCACTCTGGTGATAACTTAACGGGTGACGGTGATGGCGATGATGAAACAATTTTCGTTGATTTAAACCGTTTACCAACAAATGTTGAATACTTGGTATTTACAGTAAATAGTTTCCGTGGACAAACATTTAATGAAGTTGAAAACGCATTCTGCCGAGTTGTTGATAAAACAACGAATAAAGAGCTGGTGCGTTATACCTTAACAGAGCAAGGCTCTCATACAGGTATCGTGATTGCTTCTTTACAACGTAATCATGGTCAATGGGATTTCACTGCGTTTGGTGCGCCTTGTAAAGGCCGTGTTATTAATGACATGATGCCTGATATTGTGGCTACGGTGGTGCGATAAATGAATATGACTCCAGGCGGGAACGTACCTGTTCCTAATCAAACATTAATCATTAGAATTCAATCTGGTGCACCAGTTGATGTGTCTGCTTTTAGACTTTATGCGTCAGGTAAAGTGAATGGCGACACCGATATGGTGTTTTATGGACAGACAGCTAATGATGATCGCACCGTTATTTATGCGACAGCAGGAAACAGCACATCTTTTACGGTGGATCTAACGCGTTTACGTCCAGATGTTGAAAAAATTGCGTTTACGGCGACTTGTGAAGGTCAACAAACTATCGCAAATTTACAACGATTATCAATTCAAGTTGATGCTAATAACGAAGTTGTGGCAAACGGTAATGTTGATATTAACGGTCGTCCTGAAGCGGCATTAATTTTAGGTGAATTGTATCTTCGTTATGGTAGTTGGAAGTTCCGTTTTATCGCTCAAGGATTTAACGGCGGTTTAAAGCCATTAGCTGAACATTTTGGTGTTGATATTGCAGACTCTGCACCAGCACCAGCACCAGCACCAGCACCAAAACCGGCGCCAGCGCCAAGTTCGGTGAACTTAAGTAAGGTTTCTTTAACTAAAGAAAAACCGGCAATTAGCCTAACGAAGAAAGATGACTTCGGTAAAATTCGGATCAACCTTGATTGGCATCGAGAAAGCAAAAGTGGGGGTTCTGGGTTATTAGGTGGGTTGTTCGGTGGCAATAAAGGTATCGATTTAGATATCGGTGCTTTTGTTGAACTTCAGCAAGGACATAAGTCCGTTATTCAAGCATTAGGAAACGGGTTTGGTGATTTCAATCGTATTCCTTATGTTGAATTGCAAGGCGATGATCGTACGGGAGATGTTGCTGGTGGTGAATGGATCTTTGTGAATGGACGTGAATGGAAAAATATCAAGCAAGTGCTGATTTTCGCGTTTATTTATGAAGGTGTACCGAATTGGAGCAAAACAGATGGTGTTGTCACCATTCATGTACCAGAACAACCTCCTATCGAAACCCGTTTAACTGACGGTAATAATGGTCGCAATATGTGTGCGATTGCACGACTCGTTAATGAGAATGGTTCGATAAAAGTTGAACGTCTCAATGAGTTTTTTAAAGGTCACCGTGATATGGATAATGCCTACGGGTGGGGATTTCGCTGGACAGCGGGTTCTAAGTGATCAAGTTGATATAAGGAAAAATAGCATGAGTTTTTTTAACAAATTAAAAGATGGTTTTAATTCAGGTCGCTCTGAGTTAGCAAAGCAAGTTGGTCGCTTTAAAAACAAAAAATTTATGCAAGGCACTGTTGCTGTTTGCGCACGTATTGCCATTGCCAGCGGTGGAGTGAGTTCTGAAGAAAAACAGAAGATGCTCGGTTTTTTAAAAGCATCGGATGAACTTAAAGTTTTTGATACTTCTGAAGTTATCGAATTCTTTAATAAGCTAATCCTGAGTTTCGAATTTGATACTGAAGTCGGTAAAGGCGAAACCATGAAGTATATTCTGGCAATGAAAGATCAGCCAGAAGCTGCGCAATTAGCTATTCGTGTCGGTATTGCTGTTGCGAAAAGTGATGGTGATTTTGACAATGATGAAAAAGAAGCTGTGCGCGCTGTTGCCATTGCATTAGGCTTTGAGCCCGCAGAATTTGGTTTGTAATTAATTTAATATAGGGAACCGTTTAGGAATTATTATGGTATCCACACATATTGGTTTTCCGACAGAAACTGTCATTGTCTTTGTTGTACTTGCGATTGGCGCTATTTTTATCGACTTATTTATGCATCGCTCAGATAAGCCGATAACATTAAAGAATGCCATATTTTGGTCTATATTCTGGGTTGCTATTGCAATGGTATTCGCAGGATTCCTTTATATTCACCATGGTGCAGAGGTTGCGAGCTTATTCGTAACAGGTTATGCGCTAGAGAAAGTGCTTTCGGTTGATAACTTGTTTGTCATGATGGCGATTTTCTCTTGGTTTGCTGTGCCTGATCGCTTCCGTCACCGCGTTCTTTATTGGGGTATCATCGGTGCTATTGTTTTCCGTGGGATCTTTGTTGCCATCGGTACAGGACTGTTAAGTTTAGGACCATATGTTGAGATAGTATTTGCCTTAATCGTGGCTTGGACGGCAGTTATGATGCTGAAAAGCGGTGATGATAGTGAAGAAATTGAAGACTATTCGCAGCATCTTGCTTATCGCTTAGTAAAACGATTTTTCCCTATATGGCCAAAAATCACTGGACATGCATTCTTACTAACACAAAAAGAAGTTGATGTAGAGTTAGCGAAACCTGAAAACAAAGATATTACTATCGGTCGTGGTACAAAAGCTGCGCTATATGCAACGCCACTAATGCTGTGTGTGGCAGTCGTAGAGCTTTCTGATGTGATGTTTGCTTTCGACTCGGTTCCCGCTATTATCGCAGTAAGCCGTGAACCTTTAATTGTATATAGTGCAATGATGTTCGCAATTTTAGGCTTACGTACGCTTTACTTCGTGTTAGAAGCGTTAAAACAGTATCTCGTTTACCTTGAAAAAGCGGTTATTGTGTTGTTGTTCTTTATTGCTGTAAAACTGGGTCTAAATGCAACAGATCATATTTGGCAACATGGATACAGCATCTCCGCGACAACCAGCCTATTTGTTGTGCTTGGTGTTCTTGCTCTGGGTATTATTGCAAGTTTCTTATTCCCAGAGAAAAAGGATAATGAAGGTAAGTCAGAATAATTAGTATTCTTGAGAAATCAGAATATCAAAAACTAAATTAAAGAGGTTAAAAAATGAGCGTTTCTCTTTCTAAAGGTGGTAATGTCTCTCTGAGCAAAGCAGCCCCAACGATGAAAAACGTCCTTGTCGGACTTGGTTGGGATGCCCGTTCTACAGATGGTCAAGATTTTGACTTAGATGCATCTGTATTTCTGTTAGCGGCTAATGGAAAAGTACGTAGCGATGCCGATTTCATTTTTTATAACAACTTAAGATCTGCTGATGGCTCTGTTGTTCACACGGGTGATAACCGTACTGGTGAAGGCGATGGTGATGATGAAGCGCTGAAAATCAAATTAGACATGATCCCAAATGATGTCGATAAGGTTATCTTCGTTGTGACTATCCATGATGCGCAAGCTCGTCGCCAAAGCTTTGGCCAAGTATCAGGTGCATTTATTCGTTTAGTTAATGATGACAACCAAATTGAAGTTGCTCGTTATGACTTAACGGAAGATGCATCAACAGAAACAGCAATGTTATTTGGTGAGCTATATCGCCATAACTCGGAGTGGAAATTCCGTGCTGTTGGTCAAGGTTATGCGGGTGGTTTAGGTTCAGTTTGTGCTCAATACGGTATTAATGCCTCTTGATAGTGGATTTATAAGACACTAACCGCTGGCAGTCATAAGATGTGATTGCCAGTTTATTCAATAAAGTAGGAGCTTTGATATGGCAGTTTCCCTTGTTAAAGGCGGTAATGTTTCTCTGACTAAAGAAGCACCAACAATGTCGGTTGCTATGGTTGGTCTAGGATGGGATGCCCGCGTGACTGATGGCGCAGAGTTCGATTTAGATGCGTCAGTGTTCATGGTAGGTGAAGATGGAAAAGTACTTTCAGACGCAAGTTTTATCTTCTTTAATAACAAAGTGAGTCAATGTGGAAGCGTTGAACACCAAGGAGATAACCGTACTGGGGAAGGCGATGGTGATGATGAGCAAGTAAAAATCACCCTATCAAAAGTCCCTGCTGAAGTGAAAAAATTGGTATTCGCAGTCACTATTTATGATGCTGAGAATCGTAAACAAAACTTCGGTATGGTGAGCAACAGTTTTATGCGCGTTTTTAATAACGACAATAATACTGAAATTGCACGCTTTGATCTTTCTGAAGATGCATCTACAGAAACTGCAATGATCTTTGGTGAGTTATATCGCCATGGTACAGAGTGGAAATTTAAAGCTGTAGGTCAAGGTTTTGCGGGTGGTTTAGGTGCATTAGCATCACAACACGGCGTGAATATCTAATCTCTACACTATTAGTACATATAGTACATAGTGCATGGTAAAAACCCTCGTTAATCGAGGGTTTTTTTGTGCTCAATTTTGTGGGTAAGATTATTTTTTTGTTTCTATCTTTATGGGTGATTTTTTCGATTTACTTTTGCCTGTATGAAAGTGGCGCCAATGAGGATCTTGTGCTGCAAAAAGCAACTCATGATCACCTCGAGAATCTCCCCAAGCTCTTAAATGATATTGTGTGAGATCCCCATAAACACTTTCTAACCGCTTGATTTTTTCACCACAGCGACAGTTATTACCAATAATTTTCCCCGTTAATACACCTTCAACAACTTCGAGCGTTGTACCAATTAATTTAATGCCTAAGCGATCAGCAAAAGGTTGTAACACCATTGCTGGTGATGCTGAACAAATGGTGACTTCAGCGTGACTGTTCACCTCTTCAGCAACGGCTAATAAACCGGTAGGGCGCATTAGTTTAGCCCAGTAAAGTTGGCAGAAGGCTTCGGCTTTTTCTTTTAACCAATTCTCATCAATGTTGGTTAAAAAGGTTTTAATAAGTACTTCTTTTAATTCATCACGAGTAAGTTTGCGTCTAAAGCAACGTAATGTGGGCAATACCATCTTAATCAAACGGCGTGAAAATTTACGTTTACCAAAAGCAAACTTTAAAAAAGGAATAAAACTGTCGTGATAGGTCAGCGTGCCATCAAAATCAAACACTGATAATGTTTTTACGGTGTTTTTTGAGTTTTCAAACTGAGGTTGCATAAAAAGTTAAGCTCCGTAAATCATCAGAGTTTTTTAAGGTCATGGTGCATATTATATCATCGTTCTCAAAATGAGATAGTACGGTTGTTACTTATTGAAAATAAAACTATTTATACTTTTATGAATAATAGGGTGTAGGAGTAATCGATGAAAAGCATCAGCAGATATTGGCTACCCAATAAAGTAATGCGTGATTGATAAAAAATAGCGTATTTATTATTAACATTATTGGTTGCATTATTTTATAAAATAAGAATAAAGCGTGATTTATTTAAAATATGATTAGTGGTTATTTATAGAATAAAAATTTTTAAATAAAAATTATTAACTTATATGTATCAATGATAATTAAATAAAAAAATAACTTCGTCGATAAAAAATAAAGTTTATCGATATGTACATATAGGTATTTTTATTATGAGTATTAAACAAAGTGCTAAAATAGGCGCATCTGCACTGTTATTAATTTTTATTTTATCCTCTGTATTATCTACATTTTTCATCTATAAAATGAAAAATAATTTTACTCAAGTTGAAGTATTATTGACACGTTACACCGATGTTTTGATGGCGCGTTATCAATTAGCGATTATGCGTTCTAATGTGAATTTTCTGATACAAGATACCGCCGAAACAAATGCTAAAGATGCTGAAATTATTGAGAAAAACAAAAAAATTGCGGTAAGTGCTAAACATGCAATGGATATATGGGTAAAAGAAAAGAAAGTCACAGTAGAAGCACAAAAAAGTGCAGATGAAATAGCAAAGTTATTTTATAGCCTAATTGATAGACTCTTGATTGCGTCAAATGGCTCAGAAGCAATACATATAAAGGATACAGAGTTTGCCAATGATTTTGATAGATTAAATAATTTATTTGATAACTATGTTTCTGTTAAAGCCAAAAATAGTGCTGGGCTCAGAAATAGACAAGATACGATGGTTCAGCTTTCTATTTATTCCACTCTCATATCCTTATTAATTCTATTCGTTATTTTATATTTTGCTATTCGTTGGATAAACAAAACCTTTATTTATAACCTTAATACGTTGTCTAATGTGTTAAATAAAGTTGGTAAAGGGGAATTAGTTTTCGATTTACCTAAAATGAAAAAAGATGAATTTGGTGAGTTATTTTCACATGTGAGTGATATGCAAAAAGCGTTAACTTCTACCATTCTTACCGTAAAAAGAGAAACGTTAGAGATAAAACGAGGAGCTTCTGAAATTGCATCAGGTAATCAGGAGCTCTCTGCTCGTACTGAAGAGCAAGCTAGTGCATTACAACAAACCGCAGCCAGTATGGAAGAGATTAAAACCGCAGTAGCCAATAACACCGAAAATACTCAAGAAGCCAATGAGATTATTAATCAATCCAATGACATCGTTATAGATGGTGCTAGTGTAATGAAAGAAGCTATCTCATCGATGAAAAAAATAGAGCAAGGCGCGTTAAAAGTGGGTGAGATTAACGAAGTGATTAATAATCTTGCGAGTCAAACGAATATTTTAGCGCTAAATGCAGCAGTAGAAGCTGCGAGAGCAGGGGAACAAGGGCGAGGTTTTACCGTTGTTGCTGCTGAAGTAAGAAATTTAGCAGCCAAAAGTGCAGATGCTGCAAAAGAGATCAGCCAGATATTAAAAGCATCTATAAAAGATGTCGCAGAAGGAACCGCTCTCGTTAATAAAACGGGAAAACATATGCAAGAGATCGTTTCTTCAATTACAAAAGTAAATAATATTATGCAAGGGATAAGTCTCGCTTCTGAAGAGCAACGGGTTGGTATTGAACAAATTGCGGTGGCGATTAATCAGATGGATACGGTTGTGCAACAAAACGCCTCTTTAGTGGATCAAGGCGCATCTTCAACGATGATGTTAGACGAAAAAGCGCAGGTATTGATGGATAATGTAGCGGTATTTCAGATTGAGGAACCGATGTAATAACGATTAAAACAGCTCACTTTGAAGTATTGTATTGAAGTGCGCTGTTTTATTTTTAACTTATTAATAACACTAAAATATTATTTCATTGTGAGATATTATCAAAGTTAAAATATGAATATCAGTATAAAAAACTAGTCGCAATCATTGATTGAAAACTGTAATAAGTGTTTGTATCGATAATTCTGATTAATAAGTAAATAAAATCTATTTCGTGCCGATAAATGAGTACATTTGTATCACTTTATTACCGGGGTGGATTATTTCATGAGTATTGAAAGATCAGCTAAAGTAGGTTCTATCATATTATTAGCCATTTTCTTATTATCATCTGTATTGTCGTCATTTTTTATTTATAGGATGCAAGAGAACTTCGCATCATTGGATTCTTTGAATACCAGATTGAATAGTGTTCAAGAAGCAAGGTATGAATTAGCGACCATTCGTTCTCACGTCAACTACCTAATGTTGTTGAAAACAATGACGGATGAGAATAAGCAAGAAACAATTAAATCACTTGTTGCTGAAGCGAAAGAGTTGGCGACAAAATCAAAAGCGACTATCACACATTGGGTAGGCGTGAAGAAGATAAGTCCTGACGCTCAACGTAATTCAGAACAACTATCAGTGTTATTCTATTATCTTCTAGATGAACTTATTGCACCTATAGATACGCTAGATTACACAGAATCAAACCTCTCTGGTGACTTTAATCGTTTATCTGATCTCTTTGATGAATATCTTATGATCACTAAAGCTGTGAATGATGATATTAAAACACAGCAAGCTTGGATGGTTCATCTTTCTATTTATACCTCGATTATTGCGTTAGCCATTATCCTTTCTCTGCTTTATATGGTTATTCGTTGGATAAACAAAACTTTTATCTTCAATCTCAATACATTGTCTTCGATTTTACAAAAAGTGGGAGAGGGAGATTTAAGTTTCACTCTACCTAAGAAACGAAATGATGAGTTTGGAACTTTGTTCTCTAATGTAGGGGATATGCAAACAGCGCTAACATCGACTATTCAACTTGTTAAAGAAGAAGCGCTAGAGATCAAAAAAGGTTCGGCAGAAATTGCTTCTGGCAACCAAGATCTCTCTTCTCGTACTGAGGAGCAAGCAAGTGCTTTACAACAAACAGCAGCAAGTATGGAAGAGATAAAAATCGCAGTAGTGAATAATACGGATAATGCGATTTTAGCAAACTCCATTACCGCAGAAACACGCGATTTAGCGATTGATGGTTCTAACATTATGAATGATGCGATTAACTCAATGAAGAAAATTGAGGTAGGAACATTAAAAGTTGCTGAAATCAATGATGTGGTTAATAACATAGCAAGCCAAACCAATATTCTGGCATTAAACGCAGCCGTTGAAGCGGCGCGTGCAGGTGAGCAAGGCCGTGGATTTACTGTTGTTGCAACAGAAGTGAGAAATTTAGCAGCAAGAAGTGCAGATGCTGCGCGTGAAATTAATCAAATTATCAGAGAATCCGTTGCTGATGTGGCTCATGGCCGTGAGTTGGTTAATAAAACGGGTGAGCATATGCAAGAGATAGTCTCTTCTATTACTAAAGTCAGCGATATTATGCAGGGCATTAGTATTGCATCAGAAGAGCAAAAAGTCGGGATCGAACAAATTGCTGTCGCAATTAACCAAATGGATTCTGTTGTACAGCAAAATGCTGCCTTGGTTGAACAAGGTGCAACATCAACAATGATCTTAGATGAGAAAGCACAAAACTTAACAGATAAAGTTTCAGTCTTTCAAATTAAAGAACAATATTAATCCGTTAAGTTAGTCTGTTAATATTGTATTCAAAACAAGCTCACTCTGAGTGTAAAACTCAAGTGAGCTTTATTATTATTGGCTTTAGCCTGTTTAAGTCGCGTCAGCGTCTTAAATATAAAATCACCCGCTTACGGGTGGTTATGATTATTTATTGATCATAGTAAGTTATAATGTTTATCTGGTCTTACAGTTATCGGTAATGGGGTAATATCTTGCATTTCTAATAAGTTTCTTTCAATCGTATTACAAATGGCATTTAAGGGTAAGTCATTTGCAGATACACCAAAAGGATCTTCTAATTCTTCAGCTAATGAATCCCAAGATAAAAAAGTATAAGAGATAAAAACTGATACAAACGGTGTCATATAATGGAGATCTGCTACCAAAGCAAAAGGTAATAATGTACAAAATAAATAAACAGTACGTTGCAATATCAAAGTATAAGCAAATGGAACTGGGGTATTTGAGATCCGTTCGCAACCTCCGAGTACATCAGATAAATTATTAATATCTTTATTAATTGATTGAAAAATAACATCACTTATCATCTTGTTATCTCTCAGTTCACCTATTTTTAAACCGATATGTAATAAAATACGATTAGTGGGATAAGGGCTATTCATTATTTCATTAAATAAAGTTCGAGGTAATAGGCGGTAAAGATCAACCATTGGATCTGTTTTTCTTAGCTCGTGCTTTAAGCTCCAACTAAAAGCAATTAATAGATTAGAAAAGTCTCGATTAAATTGTTTATCTTCAGGTAATAATGCTTTTATATTTCTTAATATATTACGATGAGTAATTAACATATTACCCCATAGGGTTCTGGCTTCCACAAGCCTGCTATAGCTTGCATTATTTCTGAAACCAAGGAATATTGCGATGGCAATACCGAGTAAACTAAAAGGAGCAACTGTTAAGTGTATTCCTAATTGTTCATACCATTGATAAATCAAAATAGCGATAATTGACATGATAACATTAAGGCATAAACGAAAGATTATTTTTGAAAGCACTGAACCATGCCAATCAAATAACCGAAAGAACCAGTGTTGATTAGGACGAATGACCATAATAGTAATTATATAAGACAAGATTTGAATTGTGAGAATATTATCTCAATAAAAGAAGTAATAAGCCAATTAATTCTATTAAAATAATTAATAAGTATGAAAGTTCTGATTCATATATACCTATATGAATCAGAAAGATAAATTTATATTATTAGACATGAGTATCGTTAATGTAATAATGCAGACATAGTTGATTTGATTTATTAATCATAATGCTTCAGCCACCTCCATAACTGTACTTAGTACAGAACCCCAAGTGAATGAAGATGAAGGTAGCACTGCGGATGCTTCTGCTAACTCATTGTTTATATTAGTCATAGATAATCCCATCACTAGATGAGGTAAATTATCTATTTTTAATGGGTTATAACCTTTATAGGGTTCATCAGATGAATATGTTTTTTCTGGTGAATAATGAGGATTTACCATTGTTTCTTCAAGGATCTCACTACCTTCTTTAGTGTAAATAGTGACAAGTTCTATTAATTGATTTGGAATATTTATATATGCAGAATATTCTTGCTCTTCAGTTAATACTGATCTTAATACGTCACTAACACGTTCTTTAATTTTATCATGATAATAATAGACAGTCTCAAGTGCAGAATAAAAATTATTTGTTGCCCTTATCTTATAAATATAAGATTTATTTTCGCTTGAGACATTGAGTAAATCTTTTGCGAATTTTTCACTTGATTTAAAACTTGATGTTGTCGGAATAAATGCAGAGTCTTTACTCCCTCTTCTCCCTGAAACACCGTTTACATGGGAATGAAAATTGATATTATTTCCCCAAGCGACAAATCCTTTTTTAAATACCTCCTCGGGTGGTCTTGAATCTGCTCGGTACACTTTACTAACAGGTCTTGCATATGATAGTTGTATATTAAATAAAATAAATAATATAATTAAAATTATTTTTTTCATTATAACCTCTATTTTTCAATAAATGCTTTATAGTGTTATGTCATTTCCCTTTTTTATTTAGTCATGATTTCTTTTACTTTTGGATAATTAGTGTCTTGATAACCCAATCATAAAGAGGGCATCGTTACCAGGAAAAGTTTTTTCACTTCCAATACATACGGCTATATTTGTTTGTGTCAGAAATGAAACCTTAGCGATATCGTAAAGTGCAGTTGCGTTGTACATAATGCCATAATGATAAGAGCCACCAGTGGTAGGGACAAATTTTATATTGGCTGCTAACACTGGTTTTTCCCCATCGTTATAACTATTAGTTACAACCGTGAGGCTGGAAATTTTGCCATTTTTTACTTTTCCATTTAGTTTTTTGCAATAACCGTCAAAATCAATACCGGCATGCGAAAATGCTGAAAAGGAAAGAATACTAATAATAAGTAATTTTTTCATTTATAACCTCTATATTTGTTTACGGTATTTATATGTGATTGTTGTGTATTCCATTCAATAAATAATTAATGTTTATTGTGGGGGCTAATATGTACATCAAGGTAATGGAAACGATTTAAATATACAGAGGTGAATTATTTTTTAAATATTTTATTTTAATATGTTGTAATGGAAAAATAATATGTTTTTTTGGATCAAGAAATTTTCATATTCTATTAATGAAAGAATAAAGTTTGAGATGTGGAAAAAGGAACACGATAAAAAATAACACATTAATAGTAAAAGAAATTTCATGCTTTACGTGGGATTGATGATCCATATTTCACGCGAGAGCATTTTAGAGAATATTTATTTTTCAGTGAGTTATAGATTTTTGAAACTGAAATAGAATGGAATTCAAAACAAATAATAAAAAATTTTTAAAATGTAGTGATTCTATAAATATTAACGTAGCTAAAAATATCTGATGGGGCAAAAATGGGGCAATGGTTTATAGAAACAAAAAAGCCACTTGCTAAGAAGTGGCTTAATGTGCTGATTTAACAGCTAAAATTTGGTGGCCCCTACTGGACTTGAACCAGTGACCAAGCGATTATGAGTCGCCTGCTCTAACCAACTGAGCTAAGGGGCCTTAATGGAGTGTGATTATACGTGCCATTTGGCACGAGGTCTAGCCTTTGAATGACTGTATGCGCAAATTCTGTTCAATCTAAACAATAAAAAAATAAAACGGAGAATAACTGTGATATCAATAACATAGCGTAACGAGTTATGGATAAGCTTACGTACAGGTACAATAATATAAATAATAAGGCTATTTTTTATAAATATATGTAGGTGAAATCTATCGTAGATTAGATAGATTGTAGATACCGTATCGAAATTCCATAAAAAAACGCCTGTGATATCACAGGCGTTTGTTATAACTTTTATTGAAAAGTAAGTCGATTACTCATCAAGGAAGCTGCGTAACACTTCAGAACGGCTTGGGTGGCGTAATTTACGCAGTGCCTTCGCTTCAATCTGACGAATACGTTCACGGGTAACATCAAACTGTTTACCCACTTCTTCCAAGGTATGGTCGGTATTCATATCGATACCAAAACGCATACGCAGGACTTTCGCTTCACGCAATGTTAAGCCTGCTAACACTTCGTGAGTTGCTGAACGTAAGCTTTCTGATGTTGCAGAATCCAGTGGTAATTCGAGAGTAGTATCCTCGATAAAATCACCTAAATGTGAATCTTCATCGTCACCGATTGGGGTTTCCATGGAGATTGGTTCTTTAGCGATTTTCAGTACCTTACGGATCTTGTCTTCAGGCATCAGCATGCGTTCTGCAAGCTCTTCTGGTGAAGGTTCACGCCCCATCTCTTGCAACATTTGACGAGAGATACGGTTCAGTTTATTAATCGTTTCGATCATGTGAACAGGGATACGGATTGTACGCGCCTGATCAGCGATTGAACGAGTAATTGCCTGACGGATCCACCATGTTGCATAAGTTGAGAACTTATAACCACGACGGTATTCAAATTTATCAACCGCTTTCATCAGACCAATATTCCCTTCCTGAATCAGGTCAAGGAACTGTAAGCCACGGTTGGTATATTTTTTCGCGATAGAGATAACGAGACGTAAGTTCGCTTCGACCATCTCTTTTTTCGCACGACGTGCTTTTGCTTCACCGATAGACATACGACGGTTAATATCTTTAACCTGTTCGATTGTCAGTCCAGTTTCAACTTCAATTTGTTGCAGTTTTTGTAAGCTGCGTTGTACTTCTTCTTCAATACCTGCCAGTTTTTCAGACCAAGGCTTATTCATTGCACGAGCAGCAGTGAACCATGTGTCATTGGTTTCGTTACCTGTAAACAGCGTAATGAAGGTTTTCTTTGGCATCTTAACTTGATCAACACAAAGACGCATGATGTGACGTTCTTGAGCACGAACTCTGTCCATCATGTCACGCATATTGTTAACCAAATAATCAAATTGTTTCGGTACTAAACGGAACTGTTTGAAAATTTCAGATAATAATAAGATTTCAAGCTCTGTATCTTTGTGGTTGCGACCTTTCGCCTTGATAGTTTGGCGAGTTTTTTCATATTGCTCACGAAGCTCAGTAAATTTCTGACGCGCTAATTCAGGATCGATGCTGTTATCATCATCGCTATCGCTGTCATTGTCGCCATCTTCATCTTCGTCTTCATCTTCGTCTTCAGCGCTGTTGTCAACTTCATCATCATCTTTGCCTAAGTTGACATCTTCACTTTCTGCCATTTCTTCGGCATTAGGGTCAATAAACGCAGTAATTAAGTCTGAAAGACGTGCTTCGCCAGCTTCAACGCGATCATACTGTTCAAGAAGATAAGTAATTGCTTCAGGATATTCTGCAACGGAACATTGAACTTGGTTAATACCATCTTCAATGCGTTTTGCGATATCAATTTCACCTTCCCGGGTGAGCAGTTCAACGGTACCCATTTCGCGCATATACATACGCACAGGGTCGGTTGTACGGCCAATCTCAGATTCTACACTAGAAAGTACCTGAGCTGCGGCTTCTGCAGCATCATCATCAGTATCATTTGAATTTTCTGCCAGCATCAGATCATCGGCGTCAGGTGCTTCTTCCATAACCTGAATGCCCATGTCGTTAATCATCTGGATGATGTCTTCGATTTGATCTGAATCGACGATATCTTCCGGCAGATGGTCATTGACCTCAGCATAGGTCAGGTAGCCTTGCTCCTTACCTTTAGTAACAAGTAGCTTCAGCTGTGACTGCGGGTTTTGCTCCATAAGACGGTATCCACACTTCAAAGTAATTTGGGTTGGTGTCGGTCGGCGATAACTGTTCAGCCAACAATAACTACGGAGGGGCATTTTCATTGTCGATTGCTACGGTCCCCTCAGCGTAGCAAATGTAGGTTTTTAGTACCTACCGATAGCGGCAATTAAGCCGTGTTTTTAATCTTAATTCTGTGTTTACTTTTTAACGCGTGCCTGTATTATCAATTGGACTTCTTCGCGTTCATCTTGCGTTAGGCCTTCTGTTCTCTCTTTCGCAATAAGTGTGTTTAAACGTTCATCCATTGCGGTTAAAAAAAGATGATCTAACGTGTCTGTAAAGGTTTTTTCTGCAATCTCATCTATATCTATATCGTTCCACATTGCCAATTTTTCAAGCTGTTTACCGAATTTATTCTCTCTATAGAGTTCGATAATCTGTCCCGTATTTAGACCAGGTTGTGCTTGGCAAACAGAAACTAATTCAATAAAAAGTGATAGACCTGCAATTTTTTCTGTACTTAATCCCTCGAGAGGGGGCACTAATTTAGAGAATTCTGGGTTTTGTATCAATAGGGCAATCAATATACGCATCGGTGTTGTGCGTAATTTTGTCGGTTGATACGATAAATCGTGATTAACCGGCGTTCTACCAAATAAACGATCCATCTGCTCAATATCGGGATTTCCCGTTAAGCTTCCAAGCTCTCTTAATAAATATAGACGTAAAGTTTCACTTGGGATCTTATCTATTAATGGTCTGGCTAAACTATATAGCTTACCATTGCCTTCTTGAGTACTCAGATCCACTTGAGGAACGAGTGAATCAAATAAAAATTCTGATAATGAATGTGCTTGTTCCATACGTTTTTCAAAAGCTTCTTTACCTTCACGACGAACCAATGAATCGGGATCATCACCTTCGGGTAAAAACATAAAACGTAAAGAGCGACCATCATTTAAAAAAGGAAGGGCGGTTTCTAATGCTCGCCATGCGGCATCACGTCCAGCTCTATCTCCATCATAGCAGCAAATAATGTTATCCGTTGTCCGAAAGAGCAACTGGATATGTTCTGCTGTGGTGGAGGTTCCTAATGAGGCAACGGCATAATCAATACCAAACTGCGCTAATGCCACAACATCCATATAACCTTCAACAACTAATAGCTTTGTGACGTTATTATTAGATTGTTGCGCTTCATAAAGTCCGTAAAGTTGACGTCCTTTATGGAATATCTCTGTTTCTGGTGAGTTTAAGTATTTAGGTAAATCATCACCTAAAACACGCCCACCAAAGGCAATAACACGACCACGTCTATCTCGGATAGGAAACATGACTCGTTGGCGAAAACGATCATAAGTGCGACCATTATCGTTAGTTATTACCATACCCGCTTCAAGAAGTAAGGCTTTATTATCGGCACTTTGACCAAAACGTTTTAGGACGTTATCCCAACCTGTTGGTACAAATCCAATAGAAAAACGGGTAATAATATCTTCACTAAGCCCACGATGCGCAAGGTAGTTTCTTGCTTCCTGTGCATCAGGTTTATTGAGAGCGCTACTATAATACTGATTCAATTTCTCCATCACTTGATAGAGATTTTGTCTTATATGTCGTTCAATAGGGCTACTGCTTGTTCCTGATTCATAAGGAACGTCTAACCCATGCATTGCTGCTAACTCTTCAATGGTTTCGACAAAATCGAGTCTGTCGTAATTCATCAAAAAATCAATAGCATTGCCATGCGCGCCGCAACCAAAACAGTGGTAAAACTGTTTGTCGCTATTTACTGTGAAAGAGGGCGTTTTTTCATTATGAAACGGACAACACGCTGAATGATTTTTGCCTTGTTTTTTTAACGGCACGCGAGCGTCGATAAGATCGATGATATCGGTTCGAGCTAGCAAATCATTGATAAATGAACGTGGAATTCGTCCAGCCATAAGCCCTTTTACGCCTGTTGTTGAACGAGAATAAGCCGCGCTCTCAGGAGAAAGCACGGCCTTTAACTGCGACTACAGTGTCTGCATACGTTGCGGTATAAGCCGCAAAATATTAGTACAGACGAGTACGACGTGCGTTTTCGCGAGCTAATTTTTTAGCGTGACGTTTTACTGCTGATGCTTTAGCGCGTTTACGTTCAGTCGTTGGTTTTTCATAAAACTCACGACGACGAACTTCTGCTAATACGCCTGCTTTTTCACAAGAGCGTTTGAAACGACGAAGAGCAACGTCAAATGGCTCGTTTTCACGTACTTTGATTACCGGCATGTGCCTCTCACCTCAATAGAAATCGGTTTGCGCTGGCATTATTTAAGCCAGCCGACATTTAAAATGGTGCGGAATTTTACTTCAAAGCAGGGCACTTTGTAAAGAGATGCTCAAAATTGAAACGCAAACTCTCACTTTTGTGTCTTTTTAAGAAGTACACAAAAAGCGACAGTCGCTAACCACACATTTAAATCACTTAAAATAGGTGAATAATTATAGACCAGAAAAAGGAATTTGTCACATGCTGGTATGTAAAAGATGTTGCGAAGGCGTATAAAATCACCGAAATAATGATACAATCGATTCATTACGCGAGTTAGCGAAGAAGAATTTGGAAGCGTCATGCGAGTTTTAGGTATTGAAACATCTTGCGATGAAACCGGTATCGCAATCTATGATGATAAAGCCGGCCTATTAGCGAATCAACTTTATAGCCAGATTAAACTGCACGCCGATTATGGTGGGGTAGTTCCTGAGCTTGCTTCACGGGATCATATCCGTAAAACAGTACCTCTTATTCAAGCGGCACTGAAAGAAGCAAATCTTACGGCGCAAGATATTGATGCGGTTGCTTATACTGCTGGCCCCGGTCTTGTTGGCGCGTTGCTTGTAGGGGCAACCATTGGACGCTCATTAGCTTTTGCGTGGGATGTCCCAGCTATTCCTGTTCATCATATGGAAGGCCATTTATTGGCTCCAATGCTTGAAGAGAAAACACCAGAGTTTCCATTTGTGGCACTTTTGGTTTCTGGTGGTCATACACAGTTAATTAGTGTGACGGGAATTGGCGAATACACCTTATTAGGTGAATCTATTGATGATGCTGCTGGCGAAGCTTTTGATAAAACGGCAAAACTGCTGGGATTAGATTACCCTGGTGGCCCAGTATTATCGAAAATGGCGCAACAAGGCACAGAAGGTCGCTTTGTCTTTCCTCGCCCAATGACAGATAGACCTGGACTTGATTTTAGTTTCTCGGGTTTAAAAACCTTTGCAGCTAATACTATTCGTCAAAATGATGATTCAGACCAAACTCGCGCTGATATTGCACGGGCATTTGAAGATGCGGTTGTTGATACGCTTGCGATAAAATGTCGTAGAGCTTTAGAACAAACAGGCTTTAAACGTTTGGTGATGGCAGGTGGTGTAAGTGCTAATCGTACATTACGTGCAAAAATGGAAACCGTAATGAAGCAATTAGGTGGCGAAGTTTTTTATGCGCGTCCTGAATTGTGTACTGATAATGGCGCAATGATTGCACTAGCAGGAATGATCCGCTTTAAAGGCGGTACAGAAGGCCCGTTAAGTGTGACCGTAAGACCTCGCTGGCCTTTAGCTGAGTTGCCTGCATTAACGCGTTAATAGTTATAAGCTAAAAAATAATTCAAAATTGAAGCGCTTTGGTGTGTTATCAAAGCGCTTTATGCCTGAAAAGTTGTCAACCTATATCAGGACTAGTCAGATATTTGGGCAAAGGAGGTTAATCTTCTTTTTCTTGCTCTTTAGCTTCTTGAATGATCTCTTTTTCTGTTTTTTCAGTCTTTTTCTTTAATTTATGCCAGATACGGCTCTCTTGACCACGCCATAAACGTTGAATATTGTCGTGATGACGGTAAAGTACCAGACATGATAATAAAGCAACGGGATAAGTGAATTCTGGTTTAAACCACCAAACATAAAAAGGGGCAAGCAGTGCGCTGATAATCGCACCAAGCGATGAATAGCCACTCAGTAAGACGGTGAGTAACCACGTTCCTGCGATAAGCCCACTTAAATCCCAACCAATGGCAGCGATAGCACCAAATGCAGTGGCTACACCTTTTCCGCCTTTAAAGTGGAAAAAAACAGGATAAATATGACCTAGACAAGCTGCTATTGCGACAATACCGAGGTAAAAAGGAGGCACATTTAAGTAATAGGCGAGCCAAACAGGGATCATCCCTTTTAGGACGTCACAAATAAGAACGGCTGCCGCGGCTGCCTTTCCTCCAATACGTAGGACGTTGGTTGCTCCGGGATTGCCAGAGCCAAATTTTCTTGGATCAGGGAGTCTTGCCAGTCGGCAAATCAATATCGCGCTGGAGATTGAGCCGCACAAGTAGGCGAAGATGATCATTCCAAGTGCGTTAGCACTCATTTGTATTCTCCAATGTTTATGTAAGTTCGTTAAGCATGTATGGATAATACGCATATTTCATCGGAAGTGGTATCCGATGAGCAGAAAAAATAAGAGATGACGTGATGGATATCGTATTTATTGAGCAATTATCAGTAATAACCACAATCGGTGTTTATGATTGGGAAAAAACCATAAAACAAAAATTAGTGTTCGATATCGAAATGGAATGGGATAACAAACGCGCATCCCAAACTGATGATGTGGTTCATTGTTTAGATTATGCCAGTGTGAGCAATGCAATTATTGACTATGTTGAGACTCGACGTTTTGAATTAGTTGAACGTGTTGCTGAAGAAGTGGCACAGCTATTGATAACGCAATTTGCTGTACCAAGAGTAAAAATTAAATTAGCGAAACCAGGAGCTGTTGCACAAGCCACAAATGTAGGTGTGATTATTGAGCGTAAAGCTTAATTAGCGCTGTTCCTGATTAAGTCGCGATTTCCATTTTATAATCGCGACTTCTCGTTGCTTGGTTAGCGCATCTCGTATTGCACTGCCTTTTAATCCACTTTCAATGATTGGCTTAATATCCACATTATTTGCAACAAGGAAAGCTTGGCAAAGAAACGCACGTTGTGGATAAGCAATATTTTCTAAGCCCTTACGTCCTCTCGCATCCGCTTCACTCACCATTGCAAGTTGTTCAACACGTTCTGGTTTTCGCCATGCATCAATAGCATCAAATAAGCGGATTATTTTAGAGGGGCGCATTCTATCAATACGATGGATATGATCATGAAATCTTGCCGTTAAACGCGCGAGATCACGGATATGATTAGGAATATGATAACGTTGACACAAGGCTTCAACTAAAGGCACACCCGCAGGGCCATGACCGTGATGATGAGGCCAATTTTCAGGAGGTGTTAATCCTTTTCCCAAATCATGGCATAAGGCACTAAAGCGCACCGCAATATCGTCTGTTAATTGACTGGCGATATTAAGTACCATCATGGCATGAATGCCAGTATTGATTTCTGGGTGCCATTTTTCAGGAGCAGGTACACCAAACAAAGCATCAATTTCAGGAAAAAGAACGCTTAAAGCACCACATTGACGTAAAACTTCAAAATAGACTTGAGGCGCGGGGCTCTCAAGGGCTTTTTCAGTCTCTTTCCAAACACGTTCAGCAGTCAGTGTATTTAACTCACCACTTTGTGCCATCGTCTTCATTAATTGCAGTGTTTCAGGTGCAACATTAAATCCTAAAGGCGCAAACCGTGCCGCAAAACGTGCAACTCGCAAAACTCTTAACGGATCTTCTGAAAATGCCTCAGAAACATGGCGAAGTTGTCTCGCATTGATGTCATCTATGCCGTGGTAAGGATCGACATATCCGCCATCAACGGAATAAGCGATAGCGTTAATGGTGAGATCACGACGTGCAAGATCGTCTTCTAATGTGACATCGGGTGCTGCATAGCAAGTGAATCCCGTGTAACCTGAGCCTGATTTTCGTTCTGTACGCGCAAGGGCATATTCTTCATGAGTATCTGGATGAAGAAAAACAGGAAAATCTTTGCCTACTTGTTGATAGCCTTGTTGTAATAGCATTTGAGGTGTTGCACCAACAACAACCCAATCTCTGTCTTTTACTGGCATCTGTAACAGTTGGTCGCGTACAGCGCCACCAACAAGGTATATATTCACGGGATCACTGTTCCTTTGGTTGGATATTAGTTCATCCAACGATCATTACGTTTACGACGACGCGGAATAATATGTGGAAGGATCAGGCCAAAGACAAGACCTGCACCAGCAACACCACCACCATACATAAACCACTGTAAGATGATATCGCGTTGTCTGTCATCTAATTGTTGATTAGCAAAATCGAGTTTTTTCTCTGCGACAGCGAGCTTAGTTCTCATTTGTTCATTTTCTTTTTTCAAGCCATTGATGATGTCATCACTGTTTGAAACTTTATTTTGCATATCTATTGTACGTTGATTCCAACTTTGGTCGATATTCGCCAGTTTGTCGCGCAGTGTTTGGATCTCTTTTTCCATCGCAGGAATGCGAGTACGCATGCTTGGCTGAGCACTCAGTTGGCTTTCAGGTATCCAAACAGTACGATCTTTATCGTCTTTAATTTGTACGTAACCCGTTGCTGCATTACGAGAAAGTACGGTGACTGTTGAGCCAGAATTTAAAGAGCCAACGATTCGATACTGATTTCCTGGTCCACTATGCACATAAGTGGATAATTCATCGGAAACATAACGAGTTTCTGCGTGTGAGCTCAGAGAAAAGCCTAAGCCAAGTAAGGAAAGAAAAAGTAAGGGTAATTTTCGCATTATGTTTTCAACTTTTTTATCTATACAAGAGAATATTTTTACTGATACTAAAGAGTAAAGTTTGCGTAAGCAAATAGTAAACCAGAATGAGAACAGTCTTAACTGGTAGAATATAGGGATAATCTGCCTTTTATTCATTATTGTTATTAGGCTATCACTTGCAAAATGAAAATGCGTCAAATATTTTACTAATCAATTGATTTACTTAAGGGAAATAGAATGAGCCAATTAGAAACTGAACTCAAAATGAGTGCCATACCTGCCGCTATTCCTCACATTATTCAGCGCATTCTGACTCTACCTCATCAGCATACTGCACCCAAAAAGCTGACTAATCTTTACTTTGAAACCGCAGATAATCAAATTCGTCGCTGGGATATGGGGCTGCGTATTCGTGGTGTTGATGAACGTTATGAAATGACAATTAAAACTGCCGGTAAAGTCGTTGCTGGTTTGCATCAACGTCCAGAATATAACGTGGAATTAGAACAACCTAAATTAGATCTAGCACGATTCCCAGCAGAAATCTGGCCTGAAAATACCGACTTTACACAATTAGAGTCTCAACTTGATGTGCTGTTTAATACGGACTTTTACCGTGAAATTTGGCTGGTGGATTTTCAAAATAGCCAAATTGAAGTGGTGTTAGATAAAGGTGCTATTCGCACTCATCAATATGAGTTGCCCATTGAAGAGTTCGAGTTAGAACTCAAAAAAGGCAATGTGTCAGATGTTATCGCATTAGCGACTTATTTAGGTGAAAAGGGCGGATTGCGTCTTGCTTCTCGCAGTAAGGCGGCTCGAGGCTATTATTTGGCGAAAGATAAACCTGCATTATCGTTGAGTGTGGTGAATCTTTCTCCTAGTGATACAACGGCTCAGCAATTGACTAAATGGTTAAGTGCGATACAGGCATTAGAAGAAGCGATTTTTGCCAATCCGACGCCACCGACAATTACCATGCCTGCCATGTTGGCATTATTTTCAGATTGGTGCAAAAAACAGTCTGATTTGCCTAGATCTATGGAGCAATCACTCAATGCGATTTCACCGTTAACATTTACAACAGCAACCGACTATTATCATGTTTTATGGTTGAATTTTAAGTTATCTTCTATGGCATGGTTACTGTCTATTGCTTAATTTCCTGACAACTTGAGAGTCTATTTATGTCTGTTATCGGTGTATTTCAACAATTGTGGAATAAAGCACAGTGTGGGTTCTCTTCTCAATTGAATGCGTTAGCGCCTTTTAGTGAACAAGAACAACAGTTTTTTGCTTTTAGCCCCTTTGTAACAGAGCATTTGCGCATTAATCCTCAATGGTTGACTGATATCAGACAAAATCCGCCAACGAGTGTGGAATGGCAGAGTTATGAGCCTCAATTGACAGCAAAATTAGCCGATATTGATAATGAAGATGACGTTATGCGAGTTTTACGCCAATTTCGTCATCAACAATTAGTGCGCATTGCATGGCTACAATTTTTTCAATTAGCCGATATTCCTTGTGTGCTAAAACATTTGAGCGTATTAGCTGAAACATTAATTTGTGGCGCAAGAGATACGCTTTATCAGCAATGTTGCCAACAATGGGGAACGCCTTGTGATAATGAGGGAAAACCTCAGCCATTACTGATTTTAGGAATGGGAAAACTAGGTGGGTTTGAACTTAACTTTTCTTCTGATATCGACTTAATTTTTGCCTATCCTGAAAATGGGTTTACACAAGGTGGACGACGAGAATTAGATAATGCGCAGTTTTTTACGCGCTTAGGTCAAAAGCTGATTAAAGCGCTGGATCAGCATACTATTGATGGTTTTGTCTACCGCGTTGATATGCGGTTACGTCCTTTTGGCGAAAGTGGGCCTTTGGTAATGAGCTTTGCGGCACTGGAAGATTATTATCAAGAGCAAGGGCGCGATTGGGAACGTTACGCCATGATCAAAGCACGCGTTTTAGGGGCAGAAAAGAAAGAGTATTGCCAAGTATTGCGCCAAATGTTGCGTCCTTTTGTTTATCGTCGTTATATTGATTTTAGTGTTATTCAATCACTTAGAAATATGAAATCCATGATAAGTCGTGAAGTTCGTCGTCGTGGCATGATTGATAATATAAAATTAGGCTCTGGTGGTATTCGTGAAATCGAATTTATTACGCAAGTTTTTCAGCTAATTCGTGGTGGTAGAGAGCCTGAGCTTCAAAGCAATTCATTGTTAACGGTGCTTAACGTTATTGCGAAACTTGAATTACTCATCGCAGAAGAAACGGCACAATTGACTGAAAGCTACCTTTTTCTTCGCCGATTAGAAAATCTTTTACAGTCTATTGGTGATCAACAAACCCAAACCTTACCTGAAAGTGAAGAAGATAAAGCCAGATTGACTTTGGCAATGGGATTTGATGATTGGGAAGCGCTTTATCAAGAAATTAACCACAAGATGCAGGCTGTTTCCGTGATTTTCACGCAATTAATCGGTGAAGAAGACGAAAACGATGATGAAGACGATATCTCTGAATTTAAGCGTCTTTGGTTACTTGGTCGCTTGCCTGAAACATCATCATTATTTCATGAAACATTAACCAGTGAAGCGCTTGAGGCAATAAATCAGACGTTGCAGAATTTTCGCCAAGATATTGGCAAGCGAACCATTGGGCCAAGAGGACGCGATGTTCTTGATGCCTTAATGCCAAAACTATTGGCTAAAATTTGCCAGCAACCCCTTACCTTAGTGACATTACAACGCGTGACGCCTTTGCTATTAAGCATTGTGAGTCGCACAACGTATTTAGAGTTGATGCAAGAATCGGATGAAGTTTTAACGCATGTTATACGACTCTGTGCGGCATCACCGATGATCGCTGAACAATTAGCGCTTCATCCTTTACTATTGGACGAATTACTTGATCCTAATTCTCTCTATCAACCCCTGCCTTTAGATGCGTATCGTGATGAATTACGCCAATATTTATTACGTGTACCAGAAGAAGATGAAGAGCAACGATTAGAAGCATTACGCCAGTTTAAGCAAGCCCAATTACTACGTATCGCCGCTGAAGATATTACAGGTGTATTGCCAGTAATGAAGGTTAGCGATCACTTAACGTATTTAGCGGAAGCTATTATTCATGCTGTTGTTCATCAAGCTTGGTCATATATGGTGAAACGTTATGGTGAACCTGAACATTTAGCTCATCGTGATGGGCTGGGTTTTGCGGTGATTGGATACGGTAAATTGGGGGGATGGGAGTTAGGATATAGCTCTGATTTGGACTTGGTCTTTTTATTAGATTGTCCAATAAACACTGTGACAACAGGGGCAAAACAGATTGATGCTCGCCAGTTTTATCTGCGTTTAGCACAGCGTATTATCCATTTGTTTAGTACCAGAACATCTTCTGGCGTGTTGTATGAAGTCGATGCGCGTTTACGTCCTTCGGGTGAATCAGGTATGTTGGTTAGTACTATTCAAGCTTTTGATGAATATCAGAAAAATGAAGCTTGGACTTGGGAGCATCAAGCTTTAATTCGCGCTAGAATGATTTATGGCGATGATAAATTACAACAGATGTTTTCACGTATTCGTCATGAAACGTTATGCCTTTCTCGTGATGCTGATGTGTTACAAAATGAAGTACGCGATATGCGTAAAAAAATGGTGCAACATCTTGCACCAACGCAAGCCGATAAGTTTGATTTAAAAACCTCATCTGGCGGTATTACTGATATTGAATTTATCGCGCAATATTTAGTATTGCGTTTTTCTCACCAATACCCAGGTTTAACTCGTTGGTCTGATAATGTGCGTATTTTTGAGTTAATGGCAAAGCATCAAGTGATGGATGAAGATGAAACTCTCGCTTTAACACATGCTTATGTCACATTGCGTAATGAATTACATCATCTGGCGCTACAAGCATTACCTGCCATTGTGGATAATCATTGTTTTATCGCAGAGCGAGAGTGTGTATTAAAAAGCAAATTGAAGTGGCTTGGTGAACAAGAGTAATGGTTTGTTGGCATGAAGTCTTATGTGTATCTCTTTTTGCTTAACAAGTTATGGTATTATTTCGGCTTATTTTGAAAATAAATGTGGAGTATGGGATGAAAGTAACGCTACCGGATTTTAATAAAGCCAATGTGTTGGTTGTCGGTGACGTCATGTTAGACCGCTATTGGTATGGCCCAACAAGTCGAATTTCACCAGAAGCCCCAGTGCCAGTGGTTAAAGTTGATACCACAGAAGAGCGACCAGGTGGTGCAGCAAACGTTGCGATGAATATTGCGTCTCTTGGTGCTAATTCGCGTTTAGTGGGTTTAACAGGTATCGATGAAGCCGCAAAAGCATTGAGCAATACATTAAATCAGGTCAATGTGCGTTGTGATTTTGTCTCTGTTGCGACACACCCAACGATCACAAAATTACGTGTACTTTCACGTAATCAGCAATTAATCCGTCTTGATTTTGAAGAAGGATTTAGCAATGTTGATCCTCAACCTATTTATGAACGTATTCAGCAAGCATTACCTTCTATTGGCGCATTGGTTTTATCTGACTATGCCAAAGGGGCACTTTCTCATGTTCAAGAGATGATCCAACTGGCAAAAAAAGCGGGTGTACCTGTATTAATCGATCCTAAGGGATCAGATTTTGAACGCTATCGCGGTGCGACGCTATTAACGCCAAATATGTCTGAATTTGAACAAGTGGTTGGTGTTTGTAAAACGGATGATGAGCTGGTGGAAAAGGGGACTCAATTAGTTCGAGATTTAGATCTTGAAGCGTTGCTGATCACTCGCTCAGAGCGAGGAATGAGCTTACTGCGTGCTAATGAAGCTCCATTGCATTTACCAACCCAAGCCCAAGAAGTTTATGATGTAACAGGGGCAGGTGATACAGTAATTGGCGTATTAGCAACCTCTTTAGCTGCTGGCAAACCTTTAGGTGAAGCCTGTTTCCTTGCTAACGCAGCGGCAGGCGTTGTTGTGGGTAAATTAGGGACATCAACGGTATCACCTATTGAGCTTGAAAATGCTATTCGTGGTCGAGCTGATAACGGGTTTGGCATGATGGAAGAAGAACAATTAAAACAAGCCGTCGAATTAGCGCGTCAGCGCGGTGAGCGTATTGTGATGACAAATGGTTGTTTTGATATTCTTCATGCAGGTCATGTTAGCTATTTAGCGAATGCACGTAAATTAGGTGATCGCCTTATTGTTGCGGTAAATAGTGATGCGTCTACTAAGCGCTTAAAAGGTGAAAGTCGTCCTGTTAACCCATTAGAACAGCGTATGACTGTGTTGGGCGCATTAGGTGCCGTCGATTGGGTTGTTGCGTTTGAAGAAGATACACCACAGCGCTTAATTGCCTCTGTATTACCGGATATCTTAGTTAAAGGTGGCGACTATAAGCCTGAAGATATCGCAGGTAGCAAAGAAGTTTGGGCAGCAGGTGGTGAAGTAAAAGTGCTGAATTTTGAAGACGGCATTTCTACAACAAATATTATTAATGCGATTAAAAAGAAATAATGGCATTTATAAAAAATGAGAGGCACTCTTCGGAGTGCTTTTTTTTGCTCTCATAACAATAAATCTAATTATTAATATTAAAGTTTCAATATTATTTTATATTAATGATTATTGTTCTCGTTTTAAATGATATTCAACAATATAATCTTGGGTGTTTCTATGCATTATTGAGTAATTAATATAATCACCATGAATACTGTATGATAATGTGCTGAGCCTTAATATGGGAATGTTATTCTCTATTTTTAATAATTGACAAATATTGTTATCTGGCATGATAGGGTGGAAAGTTTCGTAACTTCCCGCTATTTTTATTTGGCAAACATTTTCAATAAAATCAAATTTAGATCCTTCTAAGTGCGTTAATGTTAAATTACTAAAATATTTTACGGGCATATAACTGTCTTCAACAATAAGCGGTTTGTTGTCTACAAAACGTATTCGTCTTGAATAAAATATACGTTCATTTGAATTAATACGTAATTTGCTAGAAATAGATAAAGGGCAGGGAATAACACTAAACTCTACCACTTCGCTTCTTACGTTGTGCCCTGTATTTGCCATTAATTCGACAAAGCCTTTTAGGCTAGCATTTTCATGATGAACATCTTTTTCTTTAATATAAGTCCCTGAGCCATGTTTTCGTTCTAATAATCCTGCAATAACTAATAAATCTACTGCTTTACGTATTGTCATTCTTGATGCGTTGTATTGTTGCGCTAATGTTTTTTCTGCGGGTAGTGGGTCGCCAATTTGATATCCAGCAGAATTTATTTGAATTCTTAGGCTTTTTGCAATGTCTTTATAGATCATTTTTATACCTCTTTTTATTCTAAAAATTAGCTTATTCTATTTAACTTATATGAATCTAATCTTTTGATATATAGCATAATCATTTATACCTTTAAAATGTGAACGTTATCAAAAAATAAAAAATGATCTGTCTTTTAACTAAAAAGTAGATCACTTTGTGTGAAAGATTAGTATGAATCAGATCACGAATAGTTCATTTGAGATGAGAGAATAAAGAGAAAAGAATCTAATCTAATTTCACAGAATAAAAATAAATTAAAAAGCGTGTCATTTCAGTAGCAGTAAATAAGAGGATATTTTTATGCTCAGTCAAATACAAAGATTTGGTGGAGCCATGTTTACCCCTGTCCTGCTATTTCCTTTTGCAGGTATTGTTGTAGGCATTGCAATTCTATTACAGAATCCATTATTTATTAGTGAAGATTTATTAAAACCCGATAGTTTATTCGCTCAAATTGTTCATATTATTGAAGAAGGAGGGTGGACTGTTTTTCGTAATATGCCTCTTATTTTTGCAATTGGTTTACCAATAGGTTTAGCTAAAACTGCACAAGCAAGAGCTTGCCTTGCCGTTATGGTGAGTTTTCTCACTTGGAATTATTTTATTAATGCAATGGGAATTGTTTGGGGCAGTTATTTTGGCGTGGACTTTACAAATGAAGTTGGTGGAAATAGTGGTCTTACAATGATTGCTGGTATTAAAACATTAGATACCAGTATTATTGGCGCAATTATTATCGCTGGTATTGTCACGGGTATTCATAATCGTTATTTCGATAAACAACTTCCGGTATTTTTGGGGATATTTCAAGGAACATCTTATGTCGTATTAATTAGTTTTTTTATGATGTTACCGTTAGCGTGGATAACGTTATTTTTCTGGCCTAAAGTGCAAATTGGTATTCAATCTTTGCAAGTATTTATGGTTGAATCAGGCTCTTTGGGTGTTTGGATATATACCTTTCTTGAGCGTATTTTAATTCCTACTGGTTTACATCACTTTATTTACGGACCTTTTATTTTCGGCCCAGCAGTCACTGAACATGGTATTCAAGTTGATTGGGCTCAAAATATGCAATATTTCAGTCAAAGTACCCAATCTTTAAAAGAGTTATTTCCTGAAGGTGGTTTTGCGCTACATGGCAATAGCAAAGTTTTTGGTTCTATTGGTATAGCGCTTGCTCTTTATTTTACGGCTGCACCTAAAAATAGAGCTAAAATTGCTGGCTTACTTATACCTTCTGCATTGACCGCTGTATTTGTGGGAATAACAGAACCATTAGAATTTACGTTCTTATTTATCTCACCTCTCTTATTTGCCCTTCATGCAGTATTGGCTGCCACACTAGCCACAACCCTCTATCACTTTGGGGTTGTTGGGAATATGGGCGGTGGGATCATTGATAATTTCCTTCCGATGAATTGGATCCCAATGTTTCATAACCATTACGGAATGATTATTACACAGATAGTCATCGGCCTTACTTTTACAATGATTTGGTTTGTGGTGTTTAGAACGTTAATTATCAAACTTAATTTAAAAACACCTGGTCGTGAAGAAGACGACGAAGAGATCAAACTCTATAGCAAACAAGATTATAAAAATAAAAAGTCACAGGCTTCAGATAATCCCAAATCGGCAAAAGAAGACCGAAAGTTGGCACTACCTAAAGGCATTCTCGATGGCTTAGGTGGAAGTGCAAATATCAAATCTTTAAATAACTGTGCAACACGTTTACGCATTGAAGTGATAGATAGCGAACTAGTTGAAACAGATGCCTATTTTAAAGGGCTCGGTGTACATGGTGTGGTGCGCAAAGGTCATGCATTACAAATTATTATCGGGCTACACGTTTCTCAAGTGAGAGACCAAATTGAACAATTAATGAAAGAAGATACACAAAAAATCACCTTGTCGGAGGCTATATAATGAAGAAGTTCTCAGTCGTAATTGCAGGTGGCGGTAGTACATTTACACCCGGTATTATTTTGATGCTATTGGAAAATTTAAAGCGTTTTCCATTAAGAGCCATCAAATTTTATGACAATGATGCCGAGCGGCAAGAAACTATTGCTAAAGCGTGTGAAATTATTCTTACTGAAAAAGCACCTGATATTGAATTTTGCTATACCACTGATCCTAAAACAGCTTTTACTGATGTTGATTTTGTCATGGCACATATTCGTGTCGGTAAATACCCAATGCGTGAAAAAGATGAAAAAATTCCTTTACGTCACGGGGTGTTAGGGCAAGAAACGTGTGGGCCTGGTGGTATTGCTTACGGCATGCGCTCTATTGGTGGCGTGTTAGAATTGGTTGAATATATGGAAAAATATTCACCAAATGCATGGATGCTAAATTATTCTAATCCAGCAGCTATTGTCGCTGAAGCTACCCGTCGTTTAAAACCAAATGCAAAAATCTTAAATATCTGCGATATGCCAATTGGTATTGAATCACGCATGGCACAAATTGCAGGATTAAAGTCACGTAAAGAGATGCGTGTCCGTTATTATGGTTTAAATCACTTTGGCTGGTGGACACAAATTGAAGATTTGCAAGGTAATGATTTATTACCCGTTATCCGTAAGCATGTTGCTGAACATGGATATATTCCTAAAGTGGCAGGGGAGCCTGTTGAAGCAAGCTGGAATGATACATTCGGTAAAGCAAAAGATGTGTGGGCATTAGATCCTGATACGATGCCAAATACTTATCTTAAATATTATCTATTCCCTGATTATGTTGTTGAGCATTCTGATCCTAACCATACGCGTGCGAATGAAGTGATGGAGCACAGAGAAAAGAATGTTTTCAGTGCTTGTCGTGCCATTACGGCAGCGGGTAAATCATCAGCGGGTCATCTTGAGATAGATGAACATGCTTCTTATATTGTCGATCTTGCAACGGCTATCGCGTTTAATACGCAAGAAAGAATGTTACTGATAGTTCCTAATAATGGATCAATTATTAATTTTGATCCTGATGCAATGGTTGAGATCCCTTGCATTGTCGGAAGTCACGGGCCAGAGCCGTTAGTGATGGGCAAAATTCCATTATTCCAAAAAGGGATGATGAGTCAGCAAGTTGCAGTTGAAAAATTAGTGGTAGAAGCATGGATTGAAAAATCATATTTGAAACTGTGGCAGGCTATTACAATGTCCAAAACGGTGCCAAGTGCGACTGTCGCAAAAGCAATTTTAGATGATTTAATTGAAGTTAATAAAGACTATTGGCCAGAGTTAAAATAGTGATCAATTGACTTGTTGTGTATAAAAAAATAACCCTGCGTCTTTGTGAGATACAGGGTTTTTGCTTTATTACTAAATCAAAATCAGCAATAAAGTGAACGAATTAAGCTTTATTGTCAGCTTGCGCCTCTACCACAATTTCAACGTCTTCAATTTGAGCAACTTCAGCTTGAGGTTTTGCAAGCAGACCCGCTTCTAGCTCATTTAAACGTTGTTCTAAACGATTAAGTTTTTCACGAGTACGTAATAAGACTTGAGTTTGTACATCAAACTCTTCGCGATTGACTAAATCCAATTTGTTTAATTGAGATTGCAGAACAGTGCGGATTTTTTTATCAATATCATCACCAAAATCTTTAATGCCTTGTGGCAGAACGTTTTGGATTTGGCGCGCGACTTGTTCAAGTTTTTTCGGGTCCAACATGGGGAGTCCTCACAAATAAAATAGAAAGCTGAGGCTAAGTGTAATATGAGGGCAGAGGGAATTAAACCAGATATCAAGATTATTGTTACTTTTTTATTATAAATCGTTAAATAACCGTATGTCATAAAATGATAATGTGATGAAACAAAGATTGTCACCGATTGATGATTGCCTCTTATAATTTTAAAGCGTATAGTTTCACCGTTAATCTCAGGGCGGGGTGTAAGTCCCCACCGGCGGTAGATACCTAAATACTTAGGTAAAGCCCGCGAGCGCTTTGTGTTGCCATTGTAATGCAAAGGTCAGCAGATCCAGTGTGATTCTGGAGCCGACAGTTAAAGTCTGGATGGGAGAGAATAAAATAGCATCAGTAGGATCATTGTATCCATTCCTGTTGTTTCTGCTTGTGTGTTTATTAAGCAGAGATCCACTCCTAAGACTGCCCTGATTCTGGTAACTTTCATTAATTATTGAGGTTTTTTTACCATGAATCAGACGCTACTTTCCGAATTCGGTAATCCATTTGAGCGTGTTGAACTTGCTCTAGAAGCCCTTCGTGCTGGTAAAGGCGTGATGGTGCTCGACGACGAGAACCGTGAAAATGAAGGCGATATGGTTTTCGCAGCAGAAACTATGACCACAGAACAGATGGCGATGTCTATTCGTCATGGTAGTGGCATTGTTTGTTTATGCATTACAGAAGAACGCCGTCAACAACTTGATTTGCCTATGATGGTGGAAAATAACACCAGTCATTTTCATACCGCGTTTACGGTAACAATTGAAGCGGCACAAGGGGTTACAACGGGTGTTTCAGCATCAGATCGTTTAACCACAGTACGTGCAGCGGCAGCTGATAATGCAAAACCAAGTGATTTAAATCGTCCAGGTCACGTATTCCCATTACGTGCTCAACCTGGCGGTGTGTTAACGCGTGGCGGACACACTGAAGCTTCGATTGATTTAGCAACTTTAGCCGGTTTTAAACCTGTTGCAGTGTTATGCGAGTTAACAAACGATGATGGCACAATGGCAAGAGCACCAGAAGTGATCACTTTTGCTAAAAAGCACAATATGCCAGTGTTAACTATTGAAGATTTAGTGGCTTATCGTCTTCGTGAGGAGAAAAAAGCTGGCTGAAATTAACATGTTATAAACGACACTGAAAACACACACACACTTATATCAAGCCACTTAAGGAAACTTAGGTGGCTTTTTTCATATTTTTTGAATAACTATTTCATACTTCTTTGACTATATTTCAAGTAAGAAGGCAGTATGCTTATGTGATAAGAACACTCGCCATAAGAGGTGGTTTATGGAAACAAAAATGATGCCAGCGCTGTTTATTGGGCATGGTAGTCCAATGAATGTATTAGAAGATAATACATATACTCGCCTCTGGTCAAAATTAGGGGAAATGCTTCCTCAACCTAAAGCGATTTTAGTGATTTCAGCCCATTGGTATACCGATGGAACTTATGTAACAGCAATGTCGCAACCAAAGACAATTCATGATTTTTATGGATTTCCACCAGAATTGTATGCAATAGAATACCCAGCGCGAGGCTCAATAGGTTTAGCAGCGCTGATTGAAGATCTTATTGATCCAATTAAATTAAAACTCGATATGGATCAATGGGGATTCGATCATGGAAGTTGGGGAATACTTGAAAAAATGTACCCGAATGCCAATATCCCAGTTGTTCAATTAAGTATTGATGCACGTCAATCGGCACAATGGCATTATGAATTAGGTCAAAAATTAGTTGAGCTACGTAAAGAAGGTGTCTTAATTATTGGTAGCGGTAATATTGTTCATAACTTAAGAATGATGGATTGGCAAAACAGTGATGCAGCGCCTTATCCTTGGGCACTTTCGTTTAGTGAAGCAATAGAAAGTAGCTTGCAAAGTGACAAAGAGCCAACTGATCTCTTTACGATTTTATCAACGGAAGAAGGACGATTGTCACATCCAACAGCAGAGCATTTTTTACCCGCGTTATACCTATTAGGTTTAAAACAGGAAGGTGAAAAAGTAACGTTGCTAAATAATGATATCGTTAATAAATCGCTCAGTATGATGACATTTCAAATTGGATAAGATTGTTCAATAAAAACTAATTTATAATATCTAAAGGTCAAATGCACTTTTGTGGAATTTGACCTTTTTTATATTAAATATAATGTATCGACTCATTATATTTCCCTCGTTATTGACCTTTCCAATTTTCTATATAGATATAATAAATAATTTTAACCTCTTGTTTATATTGATTTTATTTTTATTTGGATAAATATCTGATAAGCTTCATTACTATTCAGTGAATGCTTTTTATATTCTATTAAATAAGTCAATTATGTTTTTTTGAATATCTCTAGTTTGATGTTGATAATTATCTGCTCTACACTTATGCACATAAATGATGCGCATAAATGGAGTTTATAATGAAAACATTGGTAATGAGTAAAAAAGATAAACGAGGAGTTAATGTGTATCTAACTGCAAAATTGGTGGACGAAGCACGAGAGCTTGGAATTAATTTATCAGCAACACTCGATCAAATGTTATCTGATGCAATTCGTGAAAAAAAGCGGGAACAGTGGAAAGCTGAAAACAAAAACGGCATTCAAGCGCTTAATGAATTTGAACAGGAAATGGGGTTGTTTACTGATGATGATGAATATGGGGTTATTTAATGTCTCAATATACGGTATATCGTAACAAATCCCTTAAATCGAAAGAACAATACCCTTATTTTATTGATATTCAAAATGAGCTACTAAGTGATCTTGATTCTCGGGTTATTATACCGATTACTCAGCTATCATATAAGAATTCTCAAGTAGAAATATTGACACCCGTTATTGAAATAGATAATCAGAAATATGTTGTTATGACGAAATCTATAACCGTTGTAGCAAAGAATAAGTTAAGAACAGTTGATATCGTGTGTGTTAAACCAGAGATCCATACCGCGATTGTATCTGCTATGGATATGATTATTTCTGGAATATAGCCATATATTGAAATCATCAAAATGGAAAGATTTTTGCAATAAAAAACACCTTACTGCTTATAAGCAATAAGGTGCTCAATATAATTTTAAGATTTCTATTAATCTAAAATAATATGTGGATAGAAGCGTGAGAGATCTTGAGTGATAAGCTCTCTATCTTCTCTAATACAAATACCTGCGGATTGGTCGTTAACCAACCAACTACCAATTAATGTATAGCTATCACCAAATTTTGGTAGTGGATGGAAATCTTGAACAATAAAGCCTTCTTCACCGTAAGGACCATCTGCAACAGCAATATCTTTGCCATTTTCAACAATACGAATATTTGCACCTTCACGTGAAAACAGTGGCTTGATAACATAACGTGATAATGAATCAGGTGCTTTACCATCATAAAAATAAGCAGGTAGCAGATTTGGGTGATTAGGGAACATCTCCCAAAGCATTGGCAGTAATGCTTTATTCGAGATAATACTCTTCCAAGATGGCTCCAACCAACGAATTCCCGCATCAGCTAACTTAGTTGAGAAGTCTTCGCGGAACATAAATTCCCAAGGGTAAAGCTTAAACATATTGCTGATTATCTGATCTTGCAGATCAGTCAACTCACCACGTTCACCTAGACCTAGATCTTCAATAAACACAAAGTCAGTTGTTACTTCGGCTTCTTCAGCACAATCTTGTAAATATTGAACCGTACCGCGATCTTCTTCAGTATCTTGGCAACAAGACATATGCAGATAACGCATTCCATATTGATCACGAAGCTCTGCGAATCGATCAATTAACTTCTCTTGAATGCTATTAAATTGATCGGCATTTTGCGGTAAACGACCTGCGTTGACTTGATCTTCAAGCCAGATCCATTGGAAAAAAGCAGATTCATACAGCGATGTTGGCGTATCTGCATTATTTTCTAACAGTTTTGCTGGGCTTTTGCCGTCATAGGCTAAATCAAGACGTGAATAGAGCGAAGGTTGAGATGATTTCCATGAATCACGTACAAAATCCCAGCAGTGACGAGGAATTTGAAAACGAGTCAGCAACTCTTCACTATTAGCCACTTTATCAGCGACCTGTAAGCACATCTGATGCAACTCTTCTGTTGTTTCTTCTAACGTTTCAACCTCTTCCATTGAGAATTGATAATAAGCATCTTCAGACCAATAAGGCTCGCCATACATTGTATGAAAATTAAAGCCAAATTCAGTGGCTTTTTCACGCCAATCTGGGCGCTCAATGATATTTTCGCGTTTCATGGTTTTAATTAACCACCTGAACGATAAGAAGATGAACCGGTTGAGCTACGGTTATTATTTGTTGCACTGGTACGTTGAGCCGCTGCTTGTCTCGAAACTGTATTACCAAAGCCACCACGAGTTACTGTCGAGGTTGTTGATGGTTTTGGTGTCATGGCTGTTTTTGGTACGTTCATTTGACGACCACCAACTGCAGGACCATAGTTACGGCCTGTTGCGTCCACAAATTTACCATTCGCAGGGCTTGTTGGATTACGTGAACTAAACAGAGGTTGTGCTGGCGCCCCACCACCCATTAGGCGACCCATCATATAACCCGCCATTAATGGCATAAAGAAGCTACCACCAGAGTTAGCTTGGGCCATTTGTGAGCTGTCTGGGCTTAAATTATTTGCATTTTCGGTACTAACAGGCTGTCCATCGATAGACGCTGTTTGTGTACATTGTGCATCACCAAATTCAGCTACGCAGTCTTCTAATGTTGCATATTTCGGTGCTGTACGCTGTGCTTCTTGCAATGCAGTGCGATAAGAGTCTTCGCACTGTGCCGCTTGTGAAGGATTCGCTTGAGCACATTCTTGTGCATTCATATACAGTGAAACTGTCTCATCGCTCTCTTCACATCCTGAAAGCGCGAATACAGCAGTGATGGCGATTGCAACAGGCGCCAGACGATAAGGACGAAATGCTTTACGGAAAGCATCACGATTAATCGATTTGGTACGTTTCATTGGCATATTGATAAGATCCATAAAAGGTAAAACGTTCAAAATAAAAGCTAGGATAGGTTAAATAGTCTAGAAAATAAATAAGAAACGCCTAATCATCAGGGATAACCAGAAATTTGTGATCTTTATAAGGTTAAGAGTAATGAAATTAGGTAAATCCTCTCTTTTTAACCTAATTGTAATTAAGGTATTTGTTAATACAAGAATATAGATATTGCTGAGATCTTAATTTAAGCCATAACACAATATCTTATGCGGAGAGGAAGTATAAAAAAAACCGCTTATCAGTTTATCGCTGAAAGCGGTTTTTTATAAGTGACTAAATTCTTAATTCACGATCAAGGCGCAACGTTAAGAGCAGGGCTTGTTAACGAGCGAATAATGCTATCTGGTGAAGTAGAAACTTCTGCACCTAGTGCATTATTTAACTGAATTAAGTCATTTTCATTTAATGTACCACGCGCATATTCAATATTTAATTGGTTAATTAAATAGTCATAACGTGCGTTGGATAATTTCTGTTTTGCATCATAAAGCGTTGTGGTGGCATTCAACACATCAACAATAGTACGAGTACCTACTTGATAACCCGCTTCAGTTGCATCTAATGAACTTTGCGCAGAAACAACAACTTGTTGATACGCTTTAATGCTACTGATTGATGCAGAAATATTGTTATAAGAAGAACGCGCGATTTGGACAATAGAACGATAAACCGATTCTAATTGTTCGCTTGCACTCGTAAAACCATATTGTGCTTGTTCAACTTGTGAGCTTGTTTTGCCGCCGGTATACAGAGGGATACTAACAGATAGACCAATACTATTTTGACCACTGTAACTATTGCGACTATTACCCGCTGTTGCTGGTGGTAATGCGCTACCGTGGCTATGGCTATTGGACACACCCGTTGATGCATTTAAATCTACTGTTGGTAAGTGACCTGATTGTGCTAAACGAATATTTTCGCGCGCTAAATCTTGACCTAAACGTGCGCTTAATAAACTTAAGTTACGTTCTTCAGCATCTTTTAGTAGTTTCTCAATAGAGTCTGGTGAAGTTGTTGAAAAACGGCTGATGTTTAGTGATGCGAGATTAATGTAATAGATACCACTTACTTGGCGTAGTTTTTCTAATGCATTATCTAATTGATTTCGGCCAGCCACTTCTTGTGCCAGTACGCTATCGTAATTTGCACGCGCATTTTGTACGTCAGTAATAGCCACTAAACCTACGTTAAAACGTTGAGTTGTTTGATCTAACTGACGGTAAACTTGCTCTTTTTGCGCTTCAATAAATGATAATGAATCGATAGCACGCAAAACATCAAAGTAAGCGGTCGCGGTGTCTAAAATCAGTTTTTGCTGACTTGTTTGGTAAGTCACATCGCTCATGCCCGCTGTTTTTTCTTGAATGTTTAATTGGCGCCATAACGCCATGTTAAACACACTTTGAGTCAGCGTTAAACTTGCACCAATAGCGTTGGACTCGGTGTTGCTATTATCACGGTAGCCACTTTTATAATCTGCGGATGCGCCTAATCCTAATTGTGGTAATAATGAGCCACGAGCTTCATTAATTTTTTCAAAAGCTTGATTTCGTTCAGCTAATGACTTGCGTAACTCAGGGTTACTGTCCTTTGCTTTTTGATAAACTTGAAGCAGATCCTCAGCCTGACTTGCAGTGCTGAATCCTGCCAAACTCATCGTGACCAAAAGAGAGAGCAGTTTTTTCATTTTAATTCCTTGTTGCAACAGTTTCGCTGAGTTGCCTCTGTTAATCTTGATTGGGGATAATTCTAGCAGATTGTTTCCCTAACTAGGGGTAGCCATTTGTGCCATATCCTTTTATTTTAGATTAACTTTACATGAATTGTTGGCAAATTTCTTTAAATCTGTATTAAACGTAAGCAATAAAAAGACTCTTAAATGTAACTTAAGGAACATTGTATGAAGAAAAGGGAAAATACACCATTTTTATACGGTCGTGAAGATGTGAAATTGCTCAATCAAAGAGATTTATACAAAGGCTTTTTCCGCATGACCGAATATCGCTTTAAACATCGCCTTTTTGAAGGTGGATGGAGTGAGGAAGTTAAGCGAGAGGTTTTTGAACGAGGCAATGCAGGTGTTTTGCTTGCTTACGATCCCAAACGTGATGAAGTGGTGTTAATTGAGCAAATTCGTATTCCTGCGTATGAAACCAGTGATACACCTTGGTTGCTTGAAGTGGTTGCGGGCATGGTCGAACCAGGAGAAAGTCCAGAAGATGTTGTTAGACGTGAAGCCCAAGAAGAAGCGGGTGTTATTGTTGGACGATGTGAACCTATTGTGAGTTATCTTTCAAGCCCCGGCGGTACGAGCGAAAGAATGCATGTTTACGTTGGTGAAGTTGATGCAACAACAGCAAAAGGTATTCATGGATTAGCGTGTGAGAATGAAGATATTCGTGTTCATGTTGTTAGCAGAGAACAAGCTTATCTTTGGGTTGAAGAGGGGGTTATTGACAACGCAGCATCCGTTATCGCGCTTCAATGGCTACAACTTCATCATGTTGCGTTAAGAAAGCGTTGGTCGATAATTTAATACATTAATCAATCTTTAAAGGATGTTTTTAGTAATATTATCAAGTAGAGTAACTATCTCTAAGTGTACGATATCAAATGAATTAAATTGTAAAATGAAGTGAAAAAAACGTGATTGAAAGCGAGAATATTTCTCACTAATCTTTTGAAATGTGTATTGGTTGGCAGATCTTTACTACGAAAATACGTTAACATAACGGCTAATGAGAGTGAAACAAGGAAACCTTTTGGAAAGCCAGCTTGAATTATCGGTGAAACACAAAAACACCGTAAGAATATTACAAATCACAGACACCCACCTCTTTGCTAATGTGGAAGATACTCTGCTGGGTATAAATACCTATCGTAGCTACCATGCGGTATTAAATACGATTAGAGAGCAGGGTCTTGATGTTGACTTGATTGTTGCGACAGGTGATTTAGTTCAAGATCAAACCTTTGAAGCTTATCAGCATTTTGCTGATGGCATTGCAACGCTAACACCTCCTTGTGTTTGGTTGCCGGGTAATCATGACTATCAACCTGCAATGATTGATGCTTTAAATCAGGCAGGAATTTTGTCAGCTAAACAAGTGTTGATTGGTGATAATTGGCAAATGCTGTTATTAGATAGCCAAATTCAAGGCGTTCCTCATGGTGAGTTATCAGATTGCCAGTTAGATTGGCTAACACGCTGTCTCGAAAGTCAAAAGCACAGAGATACGATTATCTTGTTGCATCATCATCCTATGCCTTCAGGGTGTACATGGTTAGATCAACACAGTTTAAGAAATTCTCAAGAATTGGCAGAACGTTTAAGAAATCACTCTCAAGTCAAAATGATGCTTTGTGGCCATATTCACCAAGAAATGGATGAAATGTGGAATGGCATTCGTTTGTTGGCAACGCCTTCTACATGCATTCAGTTTCGCCCTCATTGTACGAATTTTACATTAGATACTGTTTCTCCGGGCTGGCGCTATTTGGAAATGTCACTTTCATCTGATGAGAAGGGCAAAATTGAAACACAAGTTTACCGTTTAGCGGGCACTGAATTTTGTCCTGATCTTGATGCGGATGGCTATTAAGTTATGCCTCGTATTCTTTACTTGCATGGCTTTAATAGCTCACCTCAATCAGCAAAGGCACAGGCTTTTCGTCAATGGCTTGAAGGAACACATCCTGAAATTGAATTGTTAGTACCTCAACTGCCACCTTATCCTCAAGAAGCCGCTCAGCTAATTGAAACGTTAGTTAAAGAGAGTACAGATGACAAGCTTGGATTAATTGGCTCATCATTAGGTGGCTATTTATCTATTTGGCTATCTCAACGTTTTAATTTACCCGCTGTTGTTGTTAATCCTGCGATACGTCCTTTCGATCTTTTGCAAGATTTCTTGGGTGAGAACGAAAATCCTTATACACATCAAAAATATAAGCTAGAACCTCATCATATGGATGAGTTGCTTGCTTTGCGTATTCCTGCAATTACCTCACCAGAACTTATTTGGTTGCTTCAACAAACTGGAGATGAAATACTTGATTATCGTCAAGCTGTCTCATATCTTGGCGCGTGTAGGCAAACCATAGAATCGGATGGAAACCATGCTTTTGTGGGTTTTGAACGTTTTTTTCCGAAAATTATTCAATTTTTAAAGATAATTTAGCCTTTCGGTCGATTAACCTGTAAAACGTAGGTTGATGTATCTAGCCGAAAATTAATATCATATTGCCGCCAACACCTGTTATTATAAACAGTATTTTTCTAACAGCGAACCGCAGATTAAAACAATGACTCAATCAAGTTATAACGCAAAGGATATTGAGGTTCTTAATGGTCTAGAGCCTGTACGTCGTCGTCCGGGGATGTATACAGATACAACAAGACCGAACCATTTGGCACAGGAAGTGATAGATAATAGCGTGGACGAGGCGCTTGCGGGACACGCATCGAAGGTCGATGTCATTTTATATGCAGACCAATCTATCGAAGTTATCGATAATGGGCGAGGAATGCCTGTCGATATTCACCCTGAACTTAACGTTTCTGCTATCGAGCTAATCCTTGCTCACCTCCACGCCGGAGGAAAATTCTCTAATAAAAATTATCAATTTTCTGGCGGGTTACATGGTGTGGGGATCTCGGTTGTTAACGCCCTCTCAAAGCGTATTGAAGTAACTGTTCGTCGTGATGGTAAAATTTACCAAATTGCTTTTGAAAATGGCGATAAAGTTGAAGAGTTACATGAGATTGGCACCTGTGCAAAACGGGACACAGGAACGAGTGTGCATTTTTGGCCTGATGGCTCTTATTTTGATGTTCCTCGTTTTTCTTCTAAAAGCTTATCTCACGTATTAAAAGCCAAAGCAGTATTGTGTCCGGGCGTTAATGTTTCTTTTGTCGATAAAGTAAACAACACCCAAGAAAATTGGTGCTACGCTGATGGTTTAACCGATTATTTAAGTGAAGCTGTTGCTGAGTTTGTTCGCCTTCCTGAAGAGCCTTTTACAGGCAAATTTGAAGGTGATAATGAAGCTGTTGAATGGTCTATGTTATGGCTGCCTGAAGGTGGCGATCTACTCACTGAAAGCTATGTTAACTTAATTCCGACAGTTCAAGGTGGTACACACGTAAATGGTTTACGCCAAGGTGTGTTAGATGCAATGCGTGAATTTTGTGAATTCCGTAATTTACTACCGAGAGGTCTTAAATTAACTGCCGATGATACATGGGATCGTTGTGCTTATGTATTATCAGTGAAAATGCAAGATCCTCAATTTGCAGGGCAAACCAAAGAGCGACTCTCTTCAAGACAAACCAGTGCGTTTGTTGCAAATGCTGTAAAAAATGCTTTTAGCTTATGGCTAAATCAGAATGTTCAAGTCGGTGAGTTACTTGCTGAAATGGCAATTAGCAGCGCTCAACGTCGTATGCGAGCTGCTAAAAAAGTGGTGAGAAAGAAACTCACTTCAGGGCCAGCATTGCCGGGTAAATTGGCTGATTGTACTTCTCAAGATTTACGTTACACCGAACTGTTTTTAGTTGAAGGGGACTCTGCTGGAGGCTCTGCTAAACAAGCTCGAGATCGTGAATATCAAGCGATTATGCCTCTGCGCGGTAAAATCTTAAATACATGGGAAGTCTCTTCAGATGAAGTACTTGCGTCACAAGAAGTCCATGATATTTCGGTAGCAATTGGTATGGACCCTGATAGTGATGATTTAAGCCAACTGCGTTACGGTAAAGTGTGTATTCTTGCGGATGCGGACTCGGATGGTTTACATATCGCAACCTTATTGTGTGCTTTATTTGTGCGCCACTTCCCTGCTCTTGTTAAGGAAGGGCACGTTTATATGGCAATGCCACCACTTTACCGCATCGACTTAGGTAAAGAAGTTCATTATGCCCTTGATGAATCAGAAAAAAATGCCATTTTACAACGTTTAAGCCGTAAAAAAGGAAAGCCTAACGTACAGCGCTTTAAAGGGTTGGGTGAAATGAACCCACTTCAACTGCGTGAAACAACGCTTGATCCTAATACGCGTCGTTTAGTGCAATTGGTGATTGATGATGAAAATTATCAAGAAACCCTAGGCATGATGGATATGTTGTTAGCGAAGAAACGCTCTGAAGATCGCCGAAATTGGTTACAAGAGAAAGGCGATGAAGTTGACATCGAAGTGTAATGGATACCACAAGAGTCTGAGGAAAAATTGAATGAGTGAATTGACTCATGATGGTGTAGAGCGCCAACCGCTCCACTTATTTACAGAAAATGCCTATCTCAACTATTCCATGTACGTCATTATGGATCGTGCATTACCTTTTATTGGAGATGGGCTAAAACCCGTACAACGTCGCATCGTTTATGCGATGTCAGAGCTTGGCTTAAGTAATAACGCTAAATTTAAAAAATCAGCCCGTACTGTGGGTGACGTGCTAGGTAAATATCACCCGCATGGTGATAGTGCATGTTATGAAGCAATGGTACTTATGGCTCAGCCGTTCTCTTATCGTTATCCGTTAATTGATGGACAAGGTAACTGGGGTGCGCCGGATGATCCAAAATCTTTCGCCGCGATGCGTTATACCGAATCACGTCTTTCTAAATATTCACAAACATTATTGAGTGAGTTAGGACATGGTACGGTAGATTGGATCCCTAACTTTGACGGCACGATGCAAGAGCCGAAAATGTTGCCTGCACGCTTACCTAATATCGTGCTTAATGGCACAACGGGTATTGCTGTTGGGATGGCAACGGATATTCCACCTCACAATGCGCGTGAAATAGGGCAAGCTTTAGTGATGCTTTTAGATAATCCTGATGCAGGATTATCTGACGTAATGCAATATGTTCAAGGCCCTGATTATCCGACTGAAGCTGAAATTATTACGGCTCAAGACGATATCAAGAAGATTTATAAAACAGGGCGTGGTTCTGTCAGAATGCGTGCTGTTTGGCAAAAAGAAGAGGGATGTGCAGTGATCACTGCATTGCCTCATCAAGTTTCTGGCGCCAAAGTACTTGAGCAAATCGCAGCATTGATGCGTGCCAAAAAACTGCCTTTAGTTGAAGATTTACGTGATGAATCTGATCATGAAAATCCTACTAGACTTGTTATTGTTCCTCGTAGTAATCGTGTTGATTTAGAACAAGTCATGTACTACTTGTTTGTGAATACTGACTTGGAGAAAAGTTATCGCGTTAACCTGAATATGATTGGGTTAGATAACCGTCCAGCAGTAAAAGGACTACTAACTATTTTAAACGAATGGTTAGTTTATCGTCGCCAAACAGTGACAAACCGCTTAAATCATCGTTTAGAGAAAGTTTTACGCCGCTTAGAAATCCTCAAAGGTTTATTAATTGCTTATCTCAATATTGATGAAGTGATTGAAATTATTCGTCATGAAGATGAACCCAAAGCAGAATTAATGCGTCGCTTTGAGTTATCTGATATTCAAGCTGAAGCTATTTTAGAACTACGTTTGCGTCATTTAGCCAAACTTGAAGAGATGAAACTAAAAGGCGAAAGTGATGAGCTTGAAAAAGAACGCGACAGCATTGAGAAATTGTTAAGTTCACCACGCCGTTTAAATACTTTACTGAAAAAAGAGATTGAAGCCGACGCGAAAGAATTTGGTGATGATCGACGCTCACCTATTCGCCCTCAAGAAGAGGCGAAAGTGGTGAATGAACAAGATATGTTGCCATCAGAGCCTGTGACTATTGTGTTGTCTGAAATGGGCTGGGTACGTAATGCAAAAGGGCATGATATTGATCCTAGTGGCATGAGTTATCGCGCAGGAGATAGCTATCACAGCGCAGTACGAGGCATGAGTAATCAGCCTGTTCTGTTCCTTGATTCCACAGGTCGAAGCTATACCTTAAGTCCAAATGATATGCCTTCAGGACGTAGCCAAGGCGAACCACTAACCGGTAAGTTAACTTTCCCACCTGAAGCCAGCGTGAAATACATGTTAGCGGGAAGTGCTGGACAAGAATATTTATTGGCAACAAAAGAAGGTTATGGTTCGGTTCTCTCTTACGATGAGATGGAAACGAAGAATAAGACAGGTAAAGGGCTACTCACTGTTTCTGAAGAGACTGAATTATTAGCACCGCTCTTAGTTGATCCTCAAAAGAAAAATGAGCAACACTGGTTTATTATCATCACTGACAAAACACGTATTTTAGCCATTTCAGCAGAACAACTGAATGAAATGAATAAAAAAGGGCGTGGTACGCGTCTTGTTGCTTTAGGAAAAGAGCAAGGCGATGTGATTGAACAAATGCTGTTTGCACCTAAAGATGAAGCATTAATCTTTACTGTTGATGGTCAGCAAGAAGTGCTTAAAGCAGAAGAGATCAACTATTTTAGTGGTAATGCGGGTGATGAACCTATTCCGTTAAAACATCTACATCCTGAAGCTGTTACCGTCATTATATCTGAAAAAGGGCTTATTCGTTGCCAAAAAGGACATAACATTGATGCAAAATCGGCTGGTTTTAAATCTGGTGATGACTATTTTGATGCCGTTGAAGGTATGAGTAATCAACCAGTACACTTAATTGATACCACAGGTCAAAGCTATACCGTTGATGTTGATGCATTACCTTCTGGTCGTAGCAAAGGCGATGCGCTAACTGAACGATTAAAAGTTCAGAAAGGTGCGCAATTACGTCATGTTGTTATGGGCGAAAATACCGATAAGATCTTAATGGCATCTGATGCTGGTTATGGTTTTATCTGTCAGGTTGATGATTTAACTTCTAAAAATAAAGCAGGAAAATCACTACTGACTTTACCTGAAAATGCATTACCATTACCGCCACAACGCTTGAATAATGAGCTCACTGATCTCATTATGATCATTACTAAAGGCGGTAGAATGCTGATTTTTGAAGCAGCAGAATTACCAACTATGGTAAAAGGAAAGGGAAATCAGATGGTTTCTATTCCAGCTTCACAAGCAGCAAGTGGTGAGGATAACGTCGCTTGGTTACGAGTATTACCTGAAAATGCCTCTGTTACTCTGCATTTTGGTAAACGTAAAATGACAATGTCGATGAATGAGTTAGTTAGCTTTAAAGCAAAACGTGGACGTCGAGGAACCTCTTTACCTCGCGGTGCTCAAGTTATCGATCATATTGATATTGAAACAAATTAAATCTAATACTTAATTGATATTGAGTGGGTCTGTTGACCCACTTCTATTTAGGACGCTAAAACTTATGTTAGCCATTATTCGAGGCATCATTGTCATTCTTTACACCATTATTGTGGTGACGTTTGGAATGATTTATTGCATGTTTTCACCAAGAAATCCTAAACATGTAATGACTTACGGACGCTTATTCGGCAAGTTATCTACTGTTTTTGGGATTAAACTCGTTGAGCGTTTTCCAAAAGAAGCGGAAAGCTATGGCCCAAGTATTTATATCGGAAACCATCAAAACAATTTTGATATGGTGACGATGTCAAATGCGGTACAACCTAATACCGTAACAGTGGGTAAAAAAAGCTTAATTTTTATTCCTTTCTTTGGTCAGTTGTATTGGATAACGGGTAATATTTTGATTGATAGAGCAAATCGCTCTAAAGCGCATGGCACTATTTCACAAGTTGCCGATCAAATTAAATCGAAGAAGATTTCTGTTTGGATGTTTCCTGAAGGAACTCGTAGCCGTGGTCGCGGCCTTTTACCGTTTAAAACGGGGGCGTTCCATGCGGCCATTCAAGCTGGTGTGCCTATTATTCCTGTTTGTGTTTCTACAACACAGGGTAAAATTAAGCTAAATCGTTGGAACAATGGTTACGTTATTGTTGAAATGTTGCCTCCAATTGATGTTTCAAAATACGGCAAAGATCAAGTTCGAGAATTAGCAGAAGATTGTCGTCAAATTATGAAAGCGAAAATCGAAGAGCTAGATAAAGAAGTTGAAGAAATGAATAAGCGTGATTTTCCCGGTAAATTAAATTAATACTTATTTAGTTTCTTTGTTAGTACGAATATAAGCCTGATTTTCATATACTCGTCATACTTCAAGGTGCAACGTTGTTGACTACGCTCATTCGCACTAGTCACATACTTATGTATGCTCCTAGCGAATCATTCACTTGTCGCCTAGTTGCACCTTGAATTATTTAGAGTATATATTTTTATGTATTCCAGTTGTTCCCTAGCTGCATTTTGAATTATTTAGTGTGCTGGTTATCAACTATTTTTAGGATTTATGTCACATCCGCGCTATTATGCTCCCGTAATTTCATTTAAGTCCTTTTGTCTTTAAATCACAGCAGCTTTTTTTCCTGTCACAGCATTTTTGATTATGCGATAGGAATATTTGTACTTTGTTGCGGAGAAAGTATGTCATTTAGTCGTCGCCAGTTTATTCAGGCTTCAGGCTTAGCGGTATGTCTGGGCTCTATATCTTCTTCTGTTCGTGCTGAATCAGTCAATGATAAACAATTACCTATACCGCCATTGTTGGAATCTCGTCGTGGTCAGCCGCTGTTTTTGACGTTGCAAAATGTTCATTGGGCGTTTAATGGTACGCAAAAAGCGGAAGTTTGGGGGATCAATGGCTCAACTCCGGGACCGACAATCAAAGTCAAAAGTGGCGATGATATAAAACTTATTTATAGTAACCGCCTTAATGAAGCGGTATCAATGACGGTAAGCGGCTTATTAGTTCCGGGTACACAAGTCGGTGGCGCGGCAAGATTAATGTCACCTGGCGCTTACTGGTCGCCAGTATTGCCTATTCGTCAGAAAGCAGCAACATGTTGGTATCACGCCAATACTCCCTTTAAAATGGCACCTCATGTTTATAATGGGTTGGTGGGAATGTGGATTGTGGAAGATGAAGAGAGCAAATCCCTACCTTTACCAAAACATTATGGAGTGAATGACTTTCCGATCATTATTCAAGATAAGCGGATTGATAATTTTGGTACACCACAATACGACAAAGAAGCCGCTAGTGATGGTTTCTATGGTGATACATTGCTAGTCAATGGACGTGAAGATCCTTATATTGAAGTCTCTAGAGGTTGGATCCGCTTACGTTTAGTCAATGCATCTAATGCTCGTCGTTATGAGCTAACCGCAAATGATGGTCGTTCACTTTACCTTATCGCCTCTGATCAAGGTCTATTAACATCACCCGTTGAGTTGAAATCAATTCCTATGGCTCCGGGCGAGAGACGCGAAATATTGGTGGATATGTCTGAAGGGAGTGAAGTCACAATTACCGCAGGGCAAAGTGCGGGTTTTATGGATAGACTTCGCGGTATTTTTGAACCTTCAGATTTACTACGTAATGCCAATATACTAACCATTAAACCAACTGGGTTAATGTCATTAGTAACAGACAAAGCACCTGCACAATTAGCGGTAGATGACACACAAATTACCACCTCTATTCAGCCTAGAACCATTCAACTGCATAACAGTCCTCCGGGAATAAACAATGCTCGTTGGGAGCTTTCAAGAATTGATTTAGTCGGTAAGCAAAATGGGTGGGAGCGTTGGCTTGTAACAGTACCGACGCCGCAACCATTCCATATTGAAGGTGCCCGTTTTAAAGTGATTAACCATAATGGTCAGAAACCCGCACCTGCAGATTTTGGCTGGAAAGATACTGTTTGGATCGAAAGCCAAAGTGAATTGCTGGTGGAATTAAAACAACCTTCTTATTCGCATTTTCCTTTTCTATATTACAGTCAGTTATTAGAAAATGCAGATAAAGGTATGGTAGGACAAATGGAAGTTACACCTTTAGAATAAAAACTAAGTAGTAACACCAAATTAAAAGGAAAACAGTATTTTTAAAATAAAGATACTGTTTTTTTTATATCAAAAATAATGTGGATTATATTTTTTAGACTAAAGTTAAATAGAGAAAAATATTCTCAAAAAAAATTGTTAATCAATTTGATATTTTTGTTTATTTATTTAAGTTCTCTTTATTAAGTTGATTTAAATATTGTCATTAATGAGGTTAATATTGAAATAGGTTAATTTTGGTTGTTTGTAATATAATAACAAGTGATCTAATTTTGTTTAATCTATCTATTAATTTGTGATTACGTAGTCAATCTATCTATTTTTGTGGCATGAAAACCTATTTTTGAGATGCCCTTCAAGTAATTATTTCTCTAGAAACTAGAGAATCTTTGCGTCTTTTATTTTTGATCCTTAATTAATGTTATTAAATTTTAATATAACTGAAGGTACAGAATGAACAAAGAAATAGCTTTAAGTCATCATCACAAAATGAATAAAAAAAATAAAATAAATAATAATATATTTCAACTTTCTATTGTTGCATCAGCACTTCTTTTTTCTGGATATTCCGTAGCATATTCAGAAGCTGGGCAATTAGGAGATACCAAAAGTTGGGAAAGCCAAGAATATCAAAAAGACTGGGGGCTGGCTGCCATGAATGCCTCTAGTGCTTATGCACTTGGTTTTCATGGGCAGGGTGCCAAAATCGGTGTAATGGACTCAGGTGCATTATTATCACATGAAGAGTTAAGTGGTTCACGTTTTCATGCGGTGAAAGCCAAAGGTCAATATGGCTCAACAGGGATGCGTTATCCTCAAGAAATGGGGGGGCATTATGAAAAAGGTCAAGCCTTTGATGTTGATGGAGGTTGGATCAAAGGTGTGAATGATACACATGGTACGCACGTTACAGGAACAGTCGGTGCTAACCGTGACGGTAATGGCATGCATGGGGTTGCGTGGGGTTCTGATGTTTATTTAGGAAATACTGGCGCAACAGATAGCAATAACTACGGCCCTTATCAAGATTACACTTATTTCTACACTGGCTGGAAAGCGATGGTAGATGCAGGGGCGCAGGTAATTAATAACAGTTGGGGAACAAACCCTCGAATTGTTAATACTATTCCAACTAAAGGTCCTGATGGGGGGAATACCACTGTACACATGCCTGTTGATACCACAGCGCAAACTGAATACGAATATTTTTATTTCAAGAAAGTTTATGGTGATAAACCTTCTTTTGTTGATGCCGCTTATGATGCTGTAAAAGGGACTAATACCGTACAAGTATTCACAACGGGTAATCGTGACTTTGCCCAGCCTTATTATCGTCCTCTTTATCCTTATTTTAATCCAGAAGCAGAAAAGCATTGGATTGCAGTCGCTGGTCTTGAACAAACCGCAGATAAATCGGGGTATCAATTAATTAAAGTCTTCAATGAAGCGGGTAATGCGAAATGGTGGACGGTTGTTGCACCGGGTCGTGCTATTTATTCTTCAGTTGTTGATGAAGAAGGTAACGCAGGCTGGAATACCTTTAGTGGTACATCAATGGCGGCGCCTCATGTTACTGGTGCGATGGGGGTATTAATGTCACGTTATGCATCAATGAATGCAATGCAAGTACGTGATGTGATGTTTACAACGGCTAATCACCGTAATCCAGATGGCTCTTTATATGATAGCTGGACTGCGGCGGAAGGCACTCCTGATGTGCGTTATGGTTGGGGTACACCAGATTTAGATAAAGGCATGTATGGACCTGGTCAATTCTTAGGTAAATTTGAGTATGACCTAAGCATGACGCCACTTGATGTATGGACAAATGATATCTCACAAGTAGCTTTAGATTTACGTGAACAAGAAGATCTTGCCTGGTTAAATGAATATAAAGACAAAGGCATTGCTGCGGGAGGTGACTACAATTTAGGCACTGATTTTGTTATCAATGATGGTAACTCAGATCCAACCTCACACATTGTCAGCAAAGAAGATGCTGAAAAATGGCGTAAAGAGTATTACCAAAAACGTGCTGATGCTATTCAGGCTAAAATTGACGCGGGTTTATATGACGGCGCTTTAGTTAAAAAAGGTGAAGGTACATTAGTGATGACTGGCGATAATACTTATCGCGGAGGTACAACAGTCGAACAAGGTACTTTATATGGCTTTACAGAATCATTTGGCACAGAAGCGGTCAATGTGAATGGCGGCAAATTAAGTGTTATTGATCGCTATAACGATACTTTTACTCAAAAAGGTCAATTGGCCTCAAATGAAAGCCACAAAGCCAATATTAATATCAACGATAAAGGGACTTATTTAGTTACCGTTGGACATGATGTTAATGTTGGTGATATTGCACTCAACAAAGGCGCGAATTTAGACGTTGGTGCTGATAGTGAAGGGCAATTAAAAGATATCTACCTTAATAACACGGTCGCAACAGGTACAGTTAATGCAGACAATTTAGTTGATAATCGTGTTAAAACTAAAATGTTAGCGAATAACGATATTGCTTCAAATAATGATTATGCATTATTTGATAAAAATGTGTCTGTAAAAGACAACACCATTACAGGTACATTAAGTAAGAAAGAAAATACCTCACTGGCAACTTTTGCAAATAATGAAAATGGTCGCTCAATTGCTAATACTTTAGACAATACAGGCAGTGGTGATTTATTTAATGCAGTACTTCCTATGAATGAAAGAGATCTGAATAAGACCTATGAATCATTAGGTAGTGATATGTATTTAAATGCCAATAGTGCGAGTGTGGTTAATGTTTTAGGGTTAACGCGGACAGTGAAAGATCAAGCCATGGGTATTGGTCAAGGTCGCTATGCTAAATTGGATAACAGCAACGCGCGTATTTGGATGACAGGCATTGGTCAATGGGGTAATGCTGATTATGGTCACAGCAATATGGATGTTGATTTCTATGTCGGCTTATTAGGCGCAGAAATTGATGTGACTGAAAATACTAAGGCGGGTCTGTTCTTTGGTGCGGGTTCAACCAAATATAAAGGTAATGAGCACGGTAAAATAGACAGCAACGATATTCATATTGGTGCTTACGGTGTGTCTAATTTGTATGACGTGGCTTCATTGAACTATGGTTTCACACATACTAACCAAGATAGAGATGCAAAAAGAACACTTTGGGTAGGACAAAATGCAGGTTATAACTCTACCAGTTATGATGCAAAAATTACTCAAATTTTCTTAGAGGGTGCTTATACTCAATTTAATACCAATCAGTATTCTATTGAACCATACGCAGGATTTAGCTGGTTACGTGTATCAACTGATGATATCAATGAGAATGTCGGTAATATGAAATTTACCACTAAGACAGACTCACAAGATATTCAAGTGGGTACTATCGGTTTACGTGGTGGCTATCCATTTATGGCAGGTAATATAAATATGGCATTAAAAGGCGATATTTCTGCAAGCCATCTGTTTGGTGATAATCGTCCTGAATCACGCCTCTTCTTATCAAATTCCGGTGATGCAACATTACGCGGTGGTAAGCTGGATAATTTATTTGGTGTTGGCTTAGGTGTTGATGCACAGTTAAGTAAATCAACGACTTTCGGACTTTCTTACCAAGGTCAATATAATAGTGATGTAAGTTCAAGTGGAATTAATGCAACATTGAAAATTAATTTCTAAATTGTATTAATTAATTTAAATATTAAAGCCCTTAGTAATAAGGGCTTTTTTTTTGTATGAAGATGCAGGTAAATAAAGGATTGTTTTATTATGAAATAAGGAGTCATTATGAATGTAAATGATACACGTATCCAAACTACACCAATAACATACTGCAATATAGATAAAAAAGAAAAACATAAAATAAAAAATGAAATTAATAGTATTTTAAATGGTTTTAGTAACTTTTATGTAGGGACGGAAAATAAAAGTTTTTTATCTAAAATATCTTTTTTTATAAAGAAAGTCTTTAATTTAAAGACCGATTTAACTTTTTTGTTAGATAAAGGTCAACATGCTAAGTTAAACAATTTATCTACTTTTTTTTGTGGTGGTGAAAAAATAGAATTTAAGAATTATAAATTAATAAATTCTGATTTTGTTAGTTTTAAAAGAGAGTTATTAGATTCGTTCTTTTTAAGTTTAAATACTGCAATAAAAAATGATTGTCATGATTATGCCAAGAGACTAATACAAAATTATCTCTATAAAAAACCAAAAACAAAAGGAGATTTTATTGTTATGCTTAGCATCTCTTTCGATGTAATTAATAATTATCAAAAAGAAAAATTTGAACAATTGAATAGGCATAGTTCAGAATGTGATAGTACGTTAAATTATATTAAATTTAACTATAAACAACATATTGATATGGCATTGAATTATGCTTGTAAAGAGATTGATGAAAAAGAATCTAATAAGTTAGGTAATTCAATAATGTATTTTGTTAATACAATGCATGATATTTACTCTATGGAAATGGAGAAGAATTTTATTATAAATATAGCTAAGTGTTTTATGGATAAAGTAGTGAAGTATAATGTTGGAAATTATAATAATGATAGTTTTAGAAAGTTGATAATAAATCTCTTAGTAAATAAATTAAAGAATAATGAAGGTATTAAGGCGTTTTTAGATAATATGCTTAGTTCAGGGGTGTTAGAATATGATGACATTATTAAAGAAAAAGAAAAAACAGCAGAGGATAGATTTTTTATATCTGAATATAATCGAAAAATGAAAAATTATTTTTTTGAAAATATAATCAATTTTGAAATGAAAAATAATATTGCAAATATTATTAGAGATAATTATGAATTTATTTTAAACCAAATGGAAAATAAGTCTAATTATCTTGAGAATGAAATGGTTTTACTAGATATTATTGATTATTTAAAGAGTGAGAATGATTGGAATTTAAATTAATTATAAATGAGTTATACCTCTTTAATAAATCTTACTAAAGAGGTTTTTATTTAACTCAACGCGACTTTAATCCCCAAACCAATCAGTACCACACCTAGCACTTTATCAATGCTTTTTTGGATTTTATTGAGCATTTTTCTGACTGGCGCACTTTGGATTAATAGAACCAATAAAGGCCAATAGACTAAAGCTAAACCCCAAATAATAAAGGCATACCACAATTTTTCACCGATGCTGGAATCAACACTTAATACTTGAGTGAAAACGGCAAGGAAGAACAAGGTGGCTTTAGGGTTAAGTAAATTGCAGAGAAAACCTTGCATAAAGGCTTTTTTAAAGCTGATTTGTGAATGTTGTGCTGCTTTTTCATCAATCGAATGATTAGATTTTGAGAGTAAGCTCTGAAAACCAATCCACAGTAAATAAGCGGCTCCAGCATATTTTAAGATGGAAAAAAGCCAAGGTGTTGTGGTGATAAGCACAGCAATACCTGCAACACAATATGACATATGCACAAGTAATGCAGCTACAATACCCATTGCGGTCATCATTGCCGCAGAACGTTGATAACGCGCAGCATTTTTTACAACGAGAAAAAAGTCAGGGCCTGGTGAGATCATACCAAGTAAAGCAATTGTAAAAACAACTAAAGAAGTTTCAAGCATAATAGCGCCTTGTATATAACAATATTATAATGATTGAATCTTATATGATTAAGTTAACATTTCGAGTATAAAGCAATTATTTATTATCAAGGAAGCATAATTTGTATCGACTCAGGTTTTAGCTTTACGTATAGTGTGAACAGTTTTTTTCCCATCTTTACCCGTAGGTGTGTAAATGAATATTAGTTTAATCGCAGCATTAGCGATGGATCGCATTATTGGTATGGAAAAGGCAATGCCTTGGACATTACCGGGTGACCTAGCATGGTTTAAAAAGAATACGCTAAATAAACCCGTTATTATGGGTCGGGTGACTTATGAGTCTATTGGACGTCCTTTACCGAATCGTCTTAATATTGTTTTAAGTAGCCAGCCAGGAACAGATAGCGATGTTGTTTGGGTTAAATCCGTAGAAGAAGCCTTGCAAGCTGCTGAAAATCATGAAGAAATTATGGTTATCGGTGGTGGAAAAGTGTATGAGCAATTTCTGCCTATGGCAAATACACTCTATTTAACTCATATCGATGCTGAAGTCATCGGTGATACAACATTCCCAGATTATGAGCCTGATGAGTGGGATTCTACCTTCATGGAATACCATGAAGCAGATGAAAATAACTCACATAACTACTGCTTCGAAATATTAAAAAGAAGAAAATAACAAGAATTAAATAAAAAGGGAGATTAAATAT
>NZ_JAEHQE010000019.1:0-95229 GCF_016238545.1 Proteus sp. PR00208
TAATAATAAAAACTAAATTCAATGATAGGTGGAAATAAAATATAATTATGGTATGTAATTTTATCTCATATCACATTTATAATATTAAATTAATAAGATTATAACGGATTGTGTTACTATTCTCGGTCGCCTTTATTTTATTAACCTATGTGATTATAATGTCATTAACAATAGCTGAATAATGGTAAATAATATTTACAATTATTTTTTGCCATAATATCGAGATCTGAAACAATTCAGCTAAATATTGAAAATAACCTAATAGGTGATACACAATGAAGTACGATTTAAATGATCTCTACTATTTTGTGAAAGTCGTTGAGTTTGGCGGTTTTTCTCAAGCGGCAGAAACATTAGGTATACCTAAATCTAAACTAAGTCGTCGTATCGCTGATTTGGAACAGAAACTCAATGTCTCTTTGATTTATCGTTCTACACGTCAATTTCATGTCACTAAAATCGGGCAGACATTTTATCAGCAGTGTAAAAATGTGGTTGCAGAAGCTGAAATAGCGGAAGAAATTATTTATTCGGTACAAGGGCACCCACATGGCACCATTAAACTCTCGTGTCCTGTCGCATTATTACAAATTTATATTCAAGATATTTTGGTCGATTTTATGGAAAAATATCCAGATATTAATATTCAGATCTTAGCCATTAATCGACCTGTTGATGTAATTAGTGAAGGCCTTGATTTAGCTTTACGAGTAAGAGCATTACCGCTAGATGATTCAGGTTTAACAATGAAAATTCTAGGCTATTCTCGACGTGTTCTAGTTGCCAGTCCCCTGTTATTTGAAGGGCAAGAGCTTCCTGATTCACCAGAACAACTTGCAGATTATCCTATTTTGGCAAATAGCGAACACTCACAACAATACACACTTACGTTGACTCATGAAAATGGTACGGTTTCCACACAACACGTAACGCCGAAATTAGCGACAACAGATGTTATTACGCTTTATAAAGCAACATTAAAAGGATTAGGAATAGCGCGATTACCACTGAGTGTGGTTGAAAAAGAATTACAAGACGGCACGCTAATTGAAGTGTTGCCAAATTGGCGTTTTCCTAAAGATGTTATTCATGCAGTTTATCCGTCAAGAAAAGGGTTATTACCTGCTATTCAGGTGTTGCTGGAATACCTTGCTGATAATATGTCGCCATTGAAAGAGTAGAACAATATAAAAACGGCTCCGAATATTAAAGGGAGCCGTTTGAATGTTTATTGCTTTATACCGTATTTAAAAAAGTGTTACTCATTAGGAATACGACCAAATTTACCTTGGTTAAAATCATCAATGGCCTGTCTGATTTGTGCTTCGCTATTCATCACAAAAGGACCATAACCTACAACAGGCTCATTAATAGGCTCACCACTGAGATATAAGACGATAGCATCATCTTCAATCGCTTCAAGATTAACAGTACCACCTTCATTATCTAAAATAACCAAATCACCTGTTTGTAATTGGGTCTGATTATCAAGATAAACACTACCGTGTAGAACGACTAAGCCAACATAGCGATCTTTCTTGGTCGGCAGCGTCACTGATTTTGTGCTTTTTAATTGGAGATCCCACACATCTACAGGTGAAAAGGTTTTTGCTGCGCCATCTGTATCATGATAATTCCCAGCAATAACGCGCAATTGACCCGCGTTATCTGCCAAAGGAAGTACAGGGATCGCGCTTTCTTTTAATAACTGATAGCCAGCAGGTGCTGATTTAGCCTCAGATGGAAGGTTAACCCACAACTGCACCATATCTAACACACCGCCTTCTTTAGTAAATGCATCAGAATGATATTCTTGATGTAAAATACCTGAAGCAGCGGTCATCCACTGCACATCACCTGGACCGATTACGCCACCTTCTCCAGTGGAATCATGGTGTGCAACTTCACCTTTATAAACGATAGTGACCGTTTCAAATCCGCGGTGAGGGTGTTCACCGACACCACGATTATGTCCTTGAGATGCAGGAAAATCAGTAGGGCCAGCTCTATCTAAAAGTAAAAATGGGTTTAAATATTTACCATGATTACCATAACTAAAGAGTGAGCGAACATGAAAACCATCACCAACCCAATGTTGACGAGGTGCTTTATAAATACCTATGATCTTTTTCATAAAATGTTCCTATAAAATGTCTATAGGTGCTATTTTAGAACGACTAATATATTTAAGTAGTATCAAAATTAGATTTCATCATCCTAAAAATAGAACAATAATAAAATGTTTCAGTGTTCTATTTTTAGAATAGTGTTTATCAGAATTGCTACTACCGAGCTTTTAATTAATTGACTATTGTTTATTACAGCAGAAGAGAAACGATATAAAAATATTTTTCCCTAATATTTTTCTCTAATATTTTTCTCTAATATTTTTCTTCAATCATGTTAATAATCAACTTTATTAATTAAAAGGAATAAACAAATGAGCACTCCAGCAAATTTTAATGGTCAACGCCCTGTAATTAATCCAGAAGATGCTGTTATGTTATTAATTGATCACCAAAGTGGTTTATTTCAAACCGTAGGTGATATGCCAATGACTGAATTACGAGCACGCGCTTCAGTATTAGCGAAAATGGCAACATTAGCTAATATGCCTGTTATTACAACTGCTTCTGTACCACAAGGCCCTAATGGTCCATTAATTCCTGAAATTCATCAAAATGCACCTCATGCAAAATATATTGCACGTAAAGGTGAAATTAACGCTTGGGATAATCCTGAGTTTGTTGAAGCTGTTAAAGCAACAGGTAAAAAGCAATTAATTATCGCGGGTACTATTACGAGTGTTTGTATGGCATTCCCTGCAATTAGTGCGGTTGCTGAAGGTTATCAAGTCTTTGCAGTGATTGATGCATCAGGTACTTACAGTAAAATGGCTGAAGAAATTACCTTAGCTCGTATTGTTCAAGCGGGTGTAGTACCGATGGACACCGCAGCGGTTGCTTCTGAAATTCAAAAAACATGGAATCGTGCTGATGCCGCTGAATGGGCGCAAGCGTATACTCAGATTTTCCCTGCTTATCAGTTATTAATTGAAAGTTATAGCAAAGCTCAAGACGTATTAAAAAATAACGAAGTTTTAGATTCTCAGCGTTAATTAATTTTAAATTCTCTTTGTTTAAAAATGCCTATAAAGCTTTTTCTTTATGGGCATTATTTTATAAAAATATATTAGGAATCAATAATGAAATTTATTTTACCTGCCGTATTATCCTCATTATTACTTGTGCCGACAGTGCAAGCAAATGAATATAAACTTGAGCCAACACACACTAAGGCTATGTTTTATATTGATCACTTTGGCACTTCGACCAATAGTGGTGGTTTTTATGAGATTGAAGGGGATTTAACTTATTCACCAGAAAAGAATATAGGAAAAATAAATGTTTCTATTCCAGTTAAAACATTAAATACGGGATTAAAGGCATTTGATAATCATGTGAAAAGTGCCGATATTTTAGATGCAGATAAATACCTAACAATTCAGTTTTCTTCAACACAATGGCATTTTTCTAATAATAAGCCTACATCTATTGATGGGTTATTAACAATGAAAGGGAAAACACTGCCAATTCATTTAACAGCAACTAAATTTAATTGTTATGAAAGCCCTGTATTTAATGCACCTGTTTGTGGGGGAGATTTTGAAACAACCATTAAACGTTCAGATTGGGGCGTAGACTTTTTAGTCAAAGAAGGAATGGCGGATAATATGACATTAAAAATTCAAGTTGAAGCTATTAAGCAGTAACTTAAGTTATATATTAAATATTCTTTCTATTTTAAAAGCCTTATTAAATAAAAGGCTTTTTTGTTTTTTATAAAATTAAATACAATTGAAAATAAAGATTAACTTAAAAATTTAACAAAGGAAAATAGCCTTTTTTATTTATTGATAATAATTATTTATTGTTGTATGTTATAAAATTGTAACTTGATAATTAGTTGTCTTTGTTTTATTTGAAGTTTGTATTACATTGATTGTTTCTTATTCGTTAAATTCCTCTATGAAGTTTTAGGTTTTATCCTTAAATTAATAAGCTTTCCTCATCATAATTTATTTAATAAATATCGTTCGATTAAATAAAAATTTTTTACAATAAGTAAGTGTGACTTCTGTCACTCTACATTTCGATATTTCTTCAGTATGTTTATATACAGAGATTAGAAATTAATAAATCAGACATTTATTTATATTGCTTAATAACTTAAGCAAATAGGCTTCTTATTATCAAAAAAACGAAATGCAAATAGATATGTGCTGTTACATATATTAAATGCGTTAAGGATATCATAATGATCCATGCTTTTATTAAAAAAGGGAGCTTTCAGGATTCAGTAAGCCTGATGATTATTTCCCGAAAATTAAGTGAAGCCCCAGAGGTGGAAGAAATTTCCGTCATGATGGGAACACCAGCGAATAAATCTCTTCTCGATGTCACCGGTTTCTGGCACGACATGTTTAACGAAGCCACACCGAATGACATTTGTGTTTCGATTAAAGCGGAATCAGACGATCCTTCCATTATCGATATGATTTCTACGGCATTAGAGGAAGCACTGGCAGAGATAGCCAGTGGTCAAAAAGGTGGTAACAAATTAACGACAGTGCGTAGCTGGCGTACCGCTAAACAAAAAAGCACGAATGCCAATATGTTACTTATCTCTATTGCGGGGGAATATGCGGCTGAATTAGCTGATACCGGTTTAGAAGATGGCTGTAACGTTATGCTGTTCTCTGACAACGTTTCTATCGCAGATGAAAAAGCATTAAAAGAAAAAGCAGCTGCAAAAGGTCTGATTGTGATGGGGCCTGACTGTGGTACTGCGAATATTGCGGGTGCTCCTCTTGCTTTCGCGAATATTGCACCTAAAGGTTCAATAGGTATTGTGGGCGCATCAGGTACTGGTATTCAAGAAATCACCTCACAGATTGTTTTACAGCGCCAAGGTATTTCTCACTCCATTGGTTTAGGTGGGCGTGATTTAACTGAGCAAATTGGTGGCATCAGTGCAATAACAGCTATCAATATGCTGGCTGCTGATCCTAATACTCGAGTTATTGCTTTTGTTTCTAAGCCACCAGCGCCAGCTGTTCGCCAAAAAATCATTGCTGAAATGAAACGCCATAACAAACCGATTGTGGCTCAATTCTTAGGAACAAAACCTGAGAAATTCCAAGACGACAATATCTATTTCACTCGCACTTTAGATGAAACTGCACGTATTGCGGCTGAATTAGCTCGTGTTGAAGATATTGCCGCGGAATTACCAAAAGTAGCAGGTAAGAAAATCATTGGTCTTTATGCCGGTGGTACGTTAGCGGCTGAGTGCGCCATGTTGTTATCTGAAAAACTCAATGTTGAAGTCGATAACGAGCATAAACAAGGCACGATGCTAGATGCTGATGGTCACAAAATTATCGATATGGGTGATGACTTCTATACACAGGGTAAACCACACCCAATGATTGACCCATCTACACGTAACAAATTTATCAGTGAGCTAAGTAATAAAACTGAAGCGGGCGTGTTACTGGTTGATTTTGTTATTGGTTATGGCGCAACTCAAGATCCAGCTGGCGCGTTAATTCAGGAAATCAAAAAACTGAATGAGAAACGTGGCGAAGCAAATCCACTGATCACTATCGCAACTATCACGGGTACTGAAGACGATCCACAAAACCGTAGCGAACAGCAAAAACAGCTAAAAGAAGCGGGCATTATTGTGATGGATACGTTGCCAGAAGCCGTTTTATTAGCCAAAGAATTAATCCAGCCTCATCCAGCAGAAGCACATGCTGAAGTGTCGCCACTGCTTAACGGGATCTCTGTGATCAACGCAGGATTACGTAGCTTTGCAGACGATCTGCAATCAAGTGGCACCCCCGTTGTTCATTATCAGTGGGCACCTGTCGCAGGTGGCAATAAAAAACTGGCTGAAATATTAAAGAAATTGAAATAAGGAATTGCAGATATGTACTCAACTATCGAACAAGCGAATGAAGCAGTTATCGAACGTATCCGTGAAGCCCGTCCTCACTGGTGTGATGTTAGCTTAGCAAAAGAAGTTGTTCCTGCTTTAGAGACAGGTAAAAAATTACTTCACGCAGGTCCACCAGTAACTTGGGGGGAAATGAGTGGCCCTGTTCGCGGTGCATGTATCGGTGCTTCTTTATTTGAAGGTTGGGCAGAAACTGAAGAACAAGCATTGGCAATGTTAGAAGCCGGTGAAATTGAGTTTATTCCTTGCCATAACGTGAATGCAGTAGGCCCAATGGGCGGTATTACTTCTGCTCATATGCCAATGCTGGTTATCAAAAACCACATTCATGGTAACTACGCTTACTGCAACATGAACGAAGGTATCGGTAAAGTGATGCGCTTTGGTGCTTACGGTCCAGATGTGCAAGAGCGTTTACATTGGATGCAAAATAGCTTGGCGCCAGTATTAAAAGCAGCGATTGCAACGTTTGAAAACGGTATCGATCTGACGGCAATTATGGGACAAGCAATTACGATGGGTGATGAATTCCACCAACGTAACATCGCCGCATCTGCACTGTTACTGCGCCAGCTTGCACCAGTACTAGGCACTTTAGATTTCGAAGAAGCTGAAATCACAAAAGTAACTAAATTCCTGAGCATTACAGACCAATTCTTCCTGAACTTAGCAATGGCTTACTGTAAGGCTGCGATGGATGCGGGTGCTCAAATCAAGCAAGGTACTATCGTCACTGTAATGACACGTAATGGCAGCAACTTTGGTATCAAAATCAGCGGAATGGGTGACCAATGGTTTACCGCTCCAGTAAATACACCACAAGGTCTGTTCTTCTCAGGCTTTAGTCAAGCAGATGCGAATCCAGATATCGGTGATAGTGCAATCACTGAAACCTTCGGTATTGGTGGCGCAGCAATGGTTGCCGCTCCTGGTGTAACACGCTTTGTTGGGGCATCAGGTGGTATGGATGCGGCGCGTGAAGTGACTGAAGAAATGGCTGAGATCTATCTTGCACGCAACATGATGTTGCAAATTCCAACTTGGGATTTCCAAGGTGCATGTTTAGGTTTAGATGCTCGTCGCGTAGTTGAAACAGGGATCACGCCACTGATTAACACAGGGATTGCACATAAAGAGCCGGGTGTTGGTCAGATTGGTGCTGGTACTGTACGCGCACCTTTAGGTTGCTTTGAAAAAGCAATTGTTGCACTTGCTGAAGAGCTAGGCATCGACGCTTAATCTCGTTTTTTAACGACAAAGTGCAGCAATAGCAATAAAGGGGGCATTATGCAAATTCAAGCACTTCAAACCAGCCAGCATATCACTGACTTTGAAGGTGAGATTAAATGTGTGGGCATTTATGACCATGCTTTGAATTTCATTTGCCCTCAACAACGCTTAATGACTTTTCATCGTGAAGGAAAAGGATTAAGCCCGATGGGATGGTTACTAAAACAAGATGATTTTGATTATTTTGCCAAACAGTGCCATCCCTCGATTGTGATGAGTCTTAAAAATCATCAAGCGATACTCGCAAATAAACTCACATTGATCGCAGGTCAAAGTGAGAATTTGCGCTTACAAGATAAAGCGAATTTAGATTTACGTTGGTTAGAAAGTTTTTTTTCTCTGTTATCTCCCTCGATTGCAACGGGGTTATACGGCTCATTGAAAAATTACCGTCAAATCGCGCAACTCAGTGAAATTAGATTACTAACTAAGCTATTTCATAACCAGCTATTAGGCAATGCGGTTAACTGGGCTATTTTTACAGGAAAAGGCCCCGGATTAACGCCAAGTTCAGATGATATGCTGGTGGGGATGCTATTTGCACATTATTTAGCAGAGCCAGAAAATAAACTTAATAATTTTTTTAATAACACACCGCCTTTATCTGAATTGACCACCATTGTCAGTAAGCATTATTTGGAATATGCCACACAGGGAATATTTTCTACCTATCTCATTCAACTAGGTAAAAAAATAAAGAATAAAGAGATTATTTTTAAGGATATGTTGGAAATACTCTCTATTGGTCATCATTCTGGTGCAGATACATTACTGGGCTTATGGATTGGTTACCAAACTAAAAAACAACAACAGCATATTGATTAATATTTTTTAATAAAAGAATTTATATAAACATTCGGATACGGATAATTATGAAAACAATTGTTATTGCTTTAGGCGGAAATGCATTATTGCAACGCGGGGAAGTTTTGTCTGCTGAAAATCAATATAAAAATATTGAATTGATGTCAGAGACAATTAATAAATTAGCTAAAGAGTATCGTGTTGTATTAGTACACGGTAATGGGCCTCAAGTTGGATTGCTTGCACTTCAAAACCTTGCATATCAAGATGTTCCTGCATATCCATTGGATATCTTAGTCGCAGAAAGCCAAGGTATGATTGGTTATATGATGATGCAGAAAATTAATCAAAATCACCCTGAACAAGCTATTACAACGGTAATGACTCGAGTTTCCGTTGATATTAATGATGAAGCATTTAACGATCCAAGTAAATTTATTGGCCCTATTTATGATGAAGCTGCTAAAGAAGAGTTAATTGCGAAGTATCAATGGACATTTAAACAAGACGGTAAATATTATCGTCGTGTTGTGCCATCACCAACACCGAAAAAGATTATTGATATCGAAGCAGTAAGACTTTTATTAGATAAAGGTCATATTGTTATTTGTGGTGGCGGTGGCGGTATTCCAGTCAACAATTCAAATAATGAATTTATTGGTAGTGAAGCTGTTATTGATAAAGATTTAACGGCGGCTTTAATTTCTCGTGAATTAAATGCAGAGCACTTTGTTATTTTAACAGAGGCAGATGCTATTTATAAAAATTGGGGTACACCAGAACAAGCTGCAATTCGTGAAGCAACACCAGAAGAACTTGCACCAATGGCTGTCGCTGATGGCGCAATGGGACCAAAAATCATGGCAGTGAGTGATTTTGTTAATGCAACAGGGCAACAAGCTCATATTGGTGCATTACAAAATATTCAACAAGTTATTGAAGGTCAGTCTGGCACTTTAATTTATCAGTCTTAATAAAAATGCTTTCAGGAGCGTCATTATGAACGATGCACAAGTGAATGAGAAAGGCAAAGTCCCTTATTGGGTTAAACTGACCATTATCTTCTTCTTTGGTTGGATTGCGCTGTATGGTAGCCGTGCTATTGTTGGCCCTTTAATGGTAAATATTGGTGCTGAGTTTGATCTGTCTAAAGCTCAACTTGGCTCCATCATGAGTATTTTCTTTATCGGATATACTGCACTAAATATTCCATCAGGCATGATTGGTGACTATTTAGGTAAGAAAAAAGTATTAGTAACAGGTGTTGTTCTCTTCGGTGGATTCACCATTATTGCGGGTATGATGCCAACTTACGTGACCTTTATGTTTGCATGGGTCATGGTGGGGATATTCCAAGGTTTCTATTATGGCCCTCAGTATGGTCTATCCTCAGAAGCGATACCAAAACATCGTATTACATTAGGTAGTGCGATTATCAATAGTGGTATGGCATTTGGTTTGTCTATTGGTTACTACATCTCAAGTATTTCTGTTGGTGAGATGGGAATGAGCTGGCGTGCTCCGTTCTATATCATTGGTGTGCCAATTATTATTATTGGTTTGGTTATGTTATGGATCATCAAAGATAAGCCAAAAGCACAACCTGCGGCAGAAAATGGCGCACCAAAACAAAAAGTTAAACTGACATTTAAAGATTTATTTGGTAATCGCAATATCAACCTTGCGTATGTCACCATCTTCTGTTCAATCTATGGCTTCTTTGTCTTAGTAACGTGGTTACCGTATTACTTAGAAACTGAGCGTGGAATTACTGGGACACAAATTTCAACTATCGCATCATTAATGCCGTGGTTTGCTATTCCTGGTTCACTTATTTTTAGCTGGGTTTCAGATAAAATTGGTCGCCGTAAACCTGTATTATTGATCATGTTACCGCTGTCATTAGTCGCTATTCTTGCTGTGCCAATGTCAGAATCAATGCCTGTGTTAATTGGCGCGCTGATCCTTTACGGCATTGTCGGTAAAATCAGCACAAACCCAGTACTTGTTGCTGTGGTTGCTGATAACTCACCGCGACATGCACTAGGTACATCATTTGGTGTTTATAACTGTATCGGTATGCTGGGTTCTGTTTTTGCACCAACATTAACTGGTTTCCTATCAGACAAAACAGGTAGCATGGACTCAGGTTTCTACTTTGCAGCTATTCTGATTTGTATCGGTATTGTGGCAAGCCTCTTTATTAAAGAAAGCAACAACAATAATGAAGAAGCAAAAGCATAGTACGCTATTCAGATAGTCACTGAATATACAGTAAAAGGGCAAACTTCGGTTTGCCTTTTTAATTTAAAGGATCGTAAAACGATTGCACACTCGGGTGATTTTGCTTAAACAACTCCACTAAATAACTGACTACTGCGCCTTTTTTATCTTCACACCATGCCAATGAAAGAGGAGAGTTATGACGACGATTTTTTACTTCTTTCGCAATTAACTGTCCGCTATCAATAAGTGGTTTGCATAAACTTAATGGCAAAAATCCTATTCCCACGCCTTTTAAATGACAGGCTAATTTTGTGTGTAAATCAGGTACACGGATCTCGTGCTGACCCGATAAGCGCCATGCAGTACGTTTAGAAAGATGGCGAGACGTATCTTCGACGTTTACAGCAGAATACATACGCATTTGATCATCACTTAATACACCACTGATATTGGCTAAAGGATGATTCGGCGCGACAACAAATTGCCATTGAATTTCGCCCATCGCACAAATGTTAATATTATTCTTAAGGGATTCATTACCCGTAACACCGATAGCAAAATGGTAATCTTCATTAATAAGTGCATCCCAAACACCCATATAGACTTGGCGAGTAATATGAAATTGGGTAGAAGGAAAACGTTGATGAAGACAAGCCAACATACTGGCAACAGCGGTGCGATCATAAAGAAGATTATTAATCACAATATTGACCTGATGTTCGACACCTGCGTTCATTTGTTGAAGTTCTATAGGCATTGATTCTAGCCATACAATCCATTGACGACATTTTTCTAATAGATATTCGCCTGCCGGTGTGAGTGTAACGGTTCTTGTGGTGCGATTAAAAAGTTGGGTACCAATATTTTCTTCTAATGTTTTTATACGGTAACTAATTGCCGCTGATGTTTTATGAAGCATATCGGCTGCTTTGGTAAAACTTTGGCAGTCGGCGACCTGTATAAAAGTGCGGATCATTTCTTGATCTAACATATTTTTGTCCTGATGGCGAAAGAGGCAAATTTTCAGCAGATAATGCTGAACTAAAAAAAAGAAAACAGAGCAAAGCTTACCTATTTTTTCTAAGGTCTATACCGTAAAGTGAGGCAACTTCTTATCGTATTAATGGATGTTATTATTTTGAGCTTGTTATTGTGTACCGAATGAAGTTTTGATTATTTATAGATAAGCGATAAAGCATACTAACAAAATTTTCATCGGATAATGGGCGCAATAAGAATATCTGTATTCTATTTGTGTGAGTGCTTTCACGTTTCACACATCCTTTTACTGATGAAGTTAAGATATCAGTAAAAGGTGGTGAAAGTTAGGATAAAAAATCCTTCGAGCCGATAAGAAAAAAATCAATCAGGCTATTTTAAATGGGTAAGTAAAAAAGAGCAGGTGAGTCAGATTAAGTGCAAAGTGAAATAGCGTTGAAACCCAGAGCCGACCACTCCACATCCAAGCTAACCCATAAATAATCCCCGCGAGTGAAGCAAAAACAACTAACAATACTCCGCCTGCGAAATGTGCTAAACCAAAGATAGTGGCTGCTATTAATAGTGCAATATAAGGGGGAAGATAGCGTGATAATGTTTGCTGAATAACACCTCTAAATAATGCTTCTTCAGCGAGTGAGACAAAAAAGAGGTTCGCGAGAATAAATGCAGGTAACCACGATGGTAAATGCAATTCAATTGCTAATCCCCCTAGTTTTACGGCGATTAATAACAGTGCAGGAATGGCAATAATTAGCATTGCCCACTGTAATTTATTTGCTTCTTTTAATGGAGTGCAGACAAAAAGCGTAGGAATAAAGATCAGAAAAATAAAAGGTAATAATGCTTTGTCAGCATTGAAATAAAATGAAAAAGGGGCGCTTTTTATCCCTATAGCGGTGTGTGAAAGGTAACGTAAATTGTTAAAACCAGGAATAAGGTGAAAGGCTAACCCGCTGGCAATGATGATAAGCGCAAGAATGATGATCCCGCGTAGCAGTGGTTGTGTTTTATAACGTGAATAAGCAAATGCTAATAGCAGAATACCAAAAATAATGGGCAAAGTTTGCCATGTAATAACGCCAGTTATAAATGCGCTAACTGCCGTAAATGCAAGTGTAATAAGTGCAAGAGTGCGATTAAAACCCAAAAGTAATAAAGAAAAAGCAAGGAGTAGCCAAGTGATCATAATGATAAATAATCTAGAAAGAAAAGGAGCGTTAGGGTAAAAGATAGCAGCTTTCTAAGCTATCACTATAAATAAAAAAGTAGAGAAAGCAGACCTCTTTATGCGCAATAATTTTATTTAATTATTTGATTTATATGTAAAATATAATATATTGACTTTTAATCCAAAATTAAAACAAATGTTTAATTTATATAATGATAGTTAATTTATGATATTAAATTAGCATAAGTAAAACAGGGAATATAAAAATGCCGATAGTTTTAATATCGGCACTTTAGTTTATATAGGTTAGTTTGCTTTTGATTAAACAGAGTAAAACTAAACGTAAAAATAGCGAATAACGTGGAAGAAAATAGGGGCTGCAAAACAGAGCGAATCCATTCTATCCATCATGCCACCATGACCTTCGATCATCGTGCCAAAATCTTTTACTCCGCTATCTCTTTTGATTGCAGACATACATAAACCACCGGCAAAACCTGCCAATGTGATTACTAAAGAGAGTAAAAATGCAGCCCACCATGAGAAAGGCGTTGCCCACCACAACATCATGCCAATAAGGCTGGCAGAGATAATGCCACCAAAAAAGCCTTCCACTGTTTTATTTGGACTTAATTTAGGCACGATAGGATGTTTGCCAAATAATTTACCAAACACATATTGAAGTACGTCAGAAACTTGCACCACTATCATTAAAAAGAGCAGTAAATTGATATTACGGCCTTCGAAACCTTCAATTGGCAACATTAAAAGTGCGGGTGCATAACTTAGGCAATAAATTGCTATCATTACGCTCCATTGCACTTTTGCCATACGTTCTAAGAAGTGGCGAGTGTCACCTGAAAGTGCCATACGTGTTGGTATTAATAGAAAGGCGTAAACGGGAATAAATACTGCCATTAAGTTGTACCATTGCACACCAACAAGAATGTATTGGATAGGCAATATAACGAAGAAACACCAGAACAGAGCTTCATGGTCGCCACGATGTGTGGGTGTTAAGGTAATAAGTTCACGTAATGCAAGCCATGAGATAATAGCAAATAGGACGACAGAACCTATTGCTCCAATCCCTATTGCAACACCTGCAATAATACACATCACCCACCACGCATTGATCCTTGAATTAAGATTGGTGATGGTGGATGTAGGGCCTTTTACTGCTGCTAAAATAGCACCAATAATGCTGGCGATAATTAAGAAAGAGAAGAGTCCGATAAAGATCCAGAGGACTTCGTTATTAATACGTTCCATTGTGTAGCTCCTCTAACGCACTTTTTGCTCTTACTAGAAACTCTTGTTTACTTTCATGTTCATGAGTGGCTTCAATAGGGGCACCAAAAATTGCACTGCAAATAACAGGAACAACTAAGCGAGAGCCTTTGGGAAGAACTCTGTTTAAGTTTTCCAGATAAATAGGGACTAATTGAACATTCGGATTTTTACGAGAAAGATGCCAAAGACCTGTTTTAAAATCTTGAATAGATTCGCCATTACCTCGAGTACCTTCAGGAAAAATAATTAAAGAATCCCCTTGGTCTAAAATTTCTTGCATCAGAGCAAGTGCATTGGCTTTATTTGGTGCTGATGATGCAGCGTCATTAGCAAGTTGCTCTGCGCTTTCTCCGCAAGAATTTTCCTCTTGTGGAAAATTCATTTTGGCGGCATGACGAGGAATAAGAATAGCTCTAAAGATACGATGAGATAAATAACGGCGTAAGCGGTTTTTGTTCCAATAATCTTCAGCGGCAACGGGATGAACATAAGGGCGAATATTGGGTGAAAGACAAGACCAAATAACTAAGCCATCAAGATGACTAGAATGGTTAGCGTAATAAATACAAGGAATATCTTTTGCAATAGGAGAAGTTTGTTTAGCGCGAATACCTGTTAGGAATCGACAAATAGAGACTAAAACGGATGATACCACTTTTGCATCTAAAGCAAGTTTTCCATTTTTCATTAATCAGACACCTTGTGCTAAATCCCGTAAAATTCGACGGGTTCTGAAAATTGTGGTCAGCATTGAACCTAAAATAATAATCCATAATGAAATCAAAAAGAGCCATATTCCCCAAAGATTAGGAATAAATGCAGCAATAACAGCAACAGAGGTTAATAACGCCATTCGGTGTTGTTTTGCCATGGGGCCTGTAAATTGTTGATCTAGTCCACAAGCGCCACCTAATACACGAACATAAGCGGTCATTACTGCAAAAAAAGCGCACACCCAGCTCAACGTAATGGCCATAGAAAAGTCAGAAGATAGCCCATAACCGACACCTAAAATAATTAAAGTATCAGCAATTCTGTCTGGTAATTCATTATAAACAGCACCTACTGGACTTTTCATGCCTCCTTCGACGGCAACCATACCATCTAGTAAATTACAAATGAGGCGGCCTTGGATCATGATAGCGCCAAGGAGCAGTAAAATTGAGCGTAATAGTCCAGATGTGTAGAAGAGGGCACAAAAGAGTGATAAGCCTGCAAGTAATGCAAATATGACACTAAACACAGAAATGCCGTTAGGCGTTGCCCCTTTTTGTTGTAAGTAGCGGCTGCACTTTGTAGCCCAGTTTGTTTGTCTTGCTTTTATCGGGCGACGGTTTTTATCTTGAGTGTTCATTTTTCTTTGTAAAAAGCGAGTTAGGAGGGTATAGCATAAGGGCATTTACTCAAAGTGAAAATAAGAATAAACGTATAAGTTTATCTTATATTTTTTTATGCAGATTAATTCCTTCTTTTTTTGCTCTTATTAAGACTATAAATAAATTATTAATAATCATTTGTTTTTCTAGGTGTTAATACTTATTTAGGGCTAGTGCATTATACTTACACAATGTGATCATTTAATGATGCTCTTTATTTGATTGTTATTAAGTAGAAATGGTAAATGATGTATTACATTAATTAAACTATAAAGAGAATAAATTTCTTAAGTAAAAGGGAGTATAAAAGGAAATACTTATTATTATTTCTTATTTTACTGTTTAAATAATCACAATTAAAACACTTCGATTAGAATTTTCTTATAAGGAATTTTTTGTTTAAATCGAAAATCAAAACGCATAACCAGTCTTTAAATGGGCATAAAAAAAAGAGACGGGAATTTCTTTTGTATTATTTTTTACTCATTAATAATTTTCTTCGTAAAATAAGAATAAAGGAAATGAGAAATTAGAAATGAGAATACTCATCTTTATAATAAGTAAAAAATGATTTATATCAAATGAAGGACTTCATTTATTCTTATATTGCTATTACTAATAAAAAACAATGATAATAGTTATTAATAATAGCGATTATGAAAATAAAATATACAAATGTTTTAAATTGAAATTAAACGAACACTAATGAAAGGGTGGCATCAAAATAAGTTGCCGCCCTTTCTATCGTAGAATGGTGTCTAGCGTATTAATTATTCCCATATTAGGTGTAATTCATCCAAAATAGAATATTTTTAGAAGTACAGCTTTCTCTCATTAATAAAATATAATGAAAATTAAACAGGTCATATCGTTATATAGTAAGATAATACAACCCATTGATAAATAGAAATCACATTGTAAATCAGTTTGCTCTTAAGTCATATTTCTTAAAGAAATCATACTCTTGAACTAATTGTGGTAGTGATCTTATTTTCAATTTCGTATACATATTTGAACGATGCACTTCAACTGTACGAGGCGATAACGAAAGTTTTTCTGCCGCTTCTTTGCTCGTATTTCCGTCAAGGATCATCTCCATAACCTCTTTTTCTCTATTAGATAACTTACCAAATTTATCTTTTAGAGATATATATGTTCGGAATTGCTCAACTTCACTTTCATAATGTAGGAAAGATTCCGAGACAATATTAAGAAGTTCATTCACATTTAGAGGGCGAGTTAAATATTCGAAAGCCCCTGATTTAAATGCGTTACGACAACTCTCAATGGAACTATCCCCAGAAATAATAATAACAGGGATGATGTTTTTCAATTTGTTGAGTTCTTTAATCAGTGCAATTGATGGTGCTGCACTACTCTTTGTATTAATTATGATGCACTCTTTATGAGCTCCTTTTGTTGATGAAAAATAGTATTTCAAGAAAGCCTGCTCATTTGAATAGGTTTTCACATTAGCCGCTAAAGAAGAAAGAACGGCTTTAAGTTGAACTTTTGTACTGTCATCTTCAAAAGTGATTAAGTGGATTATTGATTCCATATGTTGCTCCTGGTTTTACTCTGCTCTTACACTAAAAGTGAATGAGTAACGAAATTTGACTAATTTATAAGTTTTTTATGTAGGGTAACATTCACGCAACGGAGCCATATTCAGAATATATCAAATTAAAAATGATTAATACTTCTGTATTATATTATAGATAAAATATCAGAACTTTGTTTTGTTTCAATATTTGTATTTTATAGATAAGAATAATTTATTTCTATAATGAAAGGATGAGATAACTATTATTAATTGTAACTAAGTTTTTTATCGTAAGTGATTTTAACTATATTAAACTCACTTAATAAGTAAAAAAATAATATATTTAGGTGTTTTTTTATGAAGTAATTAATAGTCGCATTTAGTTACAATACAATTCCCTTTGTGGCTTTTTGGCTTTACTTCTTGTAAAATAGCACTTTATTTCTACTGACCCTTTTTAATAAACCAACCGAGCCAATGCTATGGCGTCACTGAAAGATGTAGCTCGACTTGCATCCGTTTCTTTGATGACAGTCTCAAGAGCGATTAATAACCCTGAGTTATTAAAACCAGAAACACTGAAACAAGTCCAAAATGCGATTGATCAACTTAACTATGTTCCAGATTATTCTGCACGAAAAATTCGTGGTCAAGGAACAAAAGTATCATCAATTGGTGTTCTGGCAATTGATACCGCAACGACACCGTTTTCTGTGGAAATGATTTTATCGATAGAACAAACCGCAAGAGAATTTGGTTGGAGTTCATTTGTTGTTAATTTGACTGCACAAGATTGTTATGAAAATGCCATTTGGCAACTTTTGGCTCAACGTCCAGATGGTATTATTTATACCACGATGGGGTTGCGTGAAATCACCGTACATGAAAAGTTGCTCGATAAGAATTTAGTGTTAGCAAACTGTTTAGATAAAACGCACGCTTTTCCAACTTATATTCCCGATGATTATCATGGACAGTATTTTGGGATGAAAAAAGTCATCGAGAAAGGGTATCGCCGTCCTTTGTGCTTTTATATACCTGAAGAGTCTGTTGCAGGTCCTATTCGTCGTAAAGCCGTTGAAGATGCTTGGCAAGAGGCTGGGCTACCATTGGCGGATCTACAACAATATACGATGATGTTTGGAGATGAACACTACCGTGATGTGATTGAAATATTGAAAAAGCATTGTGTTCATCAAAAGGCTGACTTTGATATTCTCATTTGTGGTAATGACCGTATCGCTTTTCTCGCTTACCAAGTTTTACTTTCTATGGGGTTACGTATTCCAGAGCAAGTGGCTGTTTTGGGATACGATAATATGATTGGTACGGGAGAATTGTTTTATCCACCATTAACAACGGTACAACTGCCTCATTATGAATTAGGTAAAGAGGCGACGTTGCATATTATTCAAGAACGAAACCATAGAGATACCGTACACGTACCTTGTCAATTAGTTGAACGTGAGTCTATTTAAAGACTCACGTCTTACTTACCTTCTCAATATCAGTAAATACTATTTAGCAGCCAATATTGACCATTAATCAGTGTTGCATCGCCATTCATGGCAAAAAGACGTAAAGTTTGAGTATTTTGTTGAGCATAATATCGGCTGCTAAAGGTGAATTCGCCTTTATTTACAAAGACTTCAATTGATGAACGATCAATGAAAATACGTAAATTCAATTCACAACCTTCAGGTAATGGAATACTTCTAGCTCCACTCATATTGTGCTGAGGATAATGGCGGTTAAGAACTAAACGATGTGATTGATTATCAACAAATAGCTCAAGCCCTTCACCTAGCCATAAGCCAAATTTTTCAGCATGACTGTCTAAAGATAACGTTAAGTCGAGTTCGATAGCGGCAGTATTATTTATTAGCTCGATAGATTGATTACTGAGTGTTAATGGCTGGATAGTCTGTTTTTCTTGGCGCAATGATTCGACTTCTTTAACGGGGATCATGCGTAAGCGATTTTTGGATTTATCAAACGTGATTTCACGAGGGAGTGTAAAACAGCCAGACCAAAATTCAGATTTTGAAGGCATTGGCGAATTCCACATATCCATCCATCCCATTGAAACACGACGACCATCAGGTGTCGTAAATGATTGTGGCGCATAATAGTCATGGCCATTATCAAGTTCAATAAAGTGACCTTGTGGTTTAAAAGGTTGATTTGGCGACCACTGGCCAATTAATGCCCCTGATTGAAAGAGATTGCGATATTGATAGCCTTCGGCTCGTTTTCCTTGTGGTGAGAAGACGATTGCAAATTTGTTTTCTTGGCTAATAGGGAAGAAATCAGGGCACTCCCACATATAGACATTTTTATCATCCGTTTTTCCTAAAACAGTGTAATCGTTGTTCCACTGTTGACCTTCCTCAAATAAGGTTTCGCTAGAGAAAAGTAGGACTTGTCCTTGATCTTTTTCATCACGAGCACCAACAACCATCCACCATTTACCGTCTTGATACCAGACTTTAGGATCACGAAAATGCATATAACCTTTAGGGGGTTCTAAAACGATCCCTTTTTTCTCAAAATGAATGCCATCTTCACTGATAGCAACACATTGCGCTTCATAGATTTGATTATCATCCCCTTCGGCGGCTAACCAATTGTGTCCGGTATAGAAAAGATAGAGTTTACCTTCATGGCTAATTGCTGATCCTGAGAAGCAACCACTTTTGTCGTAGTCATCTCCTGGTGCTAACGCAATAGGTTGATGTTGCCAGTGGATCATATCGGTACTTGTGGCATGTCCCCAATGCATTGGTCCCCAATCTTGAGAATAAGGATGGTGCTGATAAAAGGCGTGATATAAACCATCATGATAAATAAGACCATTAGGATCATTTAACCAACCCGCAGGCGCTGCCAAATGAAACTGGGGATAAAATTTATTGCCTCGTTTTTCAATCAAGGTATTTAGGGCTTTTGTTGATTGTTCTAAGCGGTGTTTCATATCATTATCCTTATTATATTTTAGAGTTATTAGTGTGTTTTTAAGATCACAAAAGGGTAAAGAACAGATGTAATCACACTATTACTCTTGTTGTTAACGATAACATTTAGAGTGAAAAAAATACGATGCATGAGATTGACTTTATCATCTTATCTCATTATGTTAACGTTATCAGTGTGGATTTACGAGCAATATCTTTACTTATTCGTTATGAATAGTCATAAAAACAGAATATAGTTAAGAAAAATAATTGCTTATCTTCAGGAGAGATTATGAAAGTCTGGTCTTTAGGTGACGCTGTTGTTGACTTGATCCCATTGCAAAACATGCAATATGAAGCATGTGCTGGTGGCGCGCCAGTCAATGTTGCTGCTGGCGTTGCTAAGCTTGGTCAACAAAGTGGTTTTATTGGACGTGTAGGTGAAGATGCGTTCGGCCATTTTATGCAAAAAACATTGTTTGATCTGGGCGTTGATACTCGTGCAATGGAATTTGATGAGTTTCATCGTACCAGTACTGTTCTTGTCTCTTTACAAGAAAATGGTGAGCGTGATTTTACTTTTTTAGTTGCTGAGTCTGCGGATCAATTTTTAACAGAAAAATCTTTACCTGCGTTTGAAAAAGATATTTTGCATTTTTGCTCTTTAGCATTAGTGAATCCCATTTGTCGCTCGACCTTAGATTGTGCAATCAAAAATATTAAAGAAAGCGGTTCACTACTGAGTTTTGATATTAATTTACGACCTCAAATGTGGCGTGATCATGAAGAAATGCGCGAAGTTATTGATAATTATGCGCATAAAGCAGACATATTAAAATTATCCGAAGATGAGCTTACGTGGATGACACAAGAAGTGACATTGAATAATGCACTTAAAAAATTAGAAGATTATCCCGCTCGTTTAAAAGTGATCACCCAAGGCTCTAAAGGTTGTTTAGTTTTAACGCCAAATACCCAAGTCGCATTTAGTGCCTTTATCGTTGAATGTATTGATACAACCGGTGCTGGCGATGCCTTTATGTCAGGCTTGTTAGCTGCGCTTGCTGAATATGGTTTTGCTGAAGATGAACCATATCTATCAAAAATAGTGACGCAAGCAGCTGCTTGTGGCGCTTTAGCCACCACTAAAAAGGGGGCAATAGCCGCGGCACCAAGTCGTAAAAAATTACATGATTTTGTTCAGCAGCAACCGCCTTTACATGTTAGGGAGATTTTCTAACAACTTACCCATTTTTTCTGGTTGTGGTTTTTACCACGGTTTTCCCTTAATGGATTTTCCTATTCTCCATTTATAACGACTTTTCTCGGAGTGGTTATTTGTGGAGATTTTTTTATCTCATCTATGCTGTTGTACTGATGTTTAATCAATCAATCAGCGATGCTGATCATATTGTTCTGTCGGTTTTAAGTGTATGATATTAAATCTTATCGACTTTTATTGATGGAACATTAAATGTGGGCTCAATCGGGCGCGGTATTAGCCATTTTTTCTTATATTCTTTGGGGAATTACTCCTCTGTTTTATCGGCTGTTACCGGGAGCGCAGCCGTTAGAAATGTTGGCTCAGCGTTTGATCTGGTCTATCCCTCTTTTATTACTCGTACGACTCTTTATTAAAAATAGGACACGATGGCGCGCTGTTTTACAAGATAAGCGCTCTATTTTTATGTGTCTATTTAGCTCAATGGCTATGGCCGTTTCTTGGTGTACATTTACCTATGCATTAACACATCAACAAGTATTAGAAGCGAGCTTGGGGTATTTTATTAATCCGCTTTTCTCAATTTTATTAGGCGTCATATTTCTTAAAGAAAAGCTTAATTCAGCAGAAAAATGGGCTGTTGCTTTAATTTGTGCTGGTGTGGGCTATCAATTGTGGATGTACGGTGAATTACCTGTATTGGCTATAATGATGGGCGGTGCATTTGCTGTATATGGATTAATTCGTAAGTTTATTCGTTTTGATGTGATCACGTCTTTATTTATGGAAACTCTTTGGTTAATGCCATTAGCAATAGGCGCTACGATTTGGTTGGTTGTTACCGATAAAAGTGCATTACCTTCGGCTGATAATTTGACTCGTTTTTATTATATCTTAACAGCTCCAGTGACTATCTTGCCGTTATTATTCTTTACTGCTGCAGTCAAACGAACCACGTTAACCGTGATAGGATTAGCGCAATACATTGAACCTACCATTCAATTTTTACTGGCTGTTTTCTTATTCCACGAAGCTTTTGATGAAGTAAAAGGCGTGAGTTTCTCACTGATTTGGTTAGGACTTTTATGCTGTATCTTAGCACTTATCCGAAAACGCCTTAATTATCTAAAAATTCAAAAAGGAAAGCGTAGCCAAACAATGTAATTGTTTTATTTATCTGTCTGATTATTTTTTTGTCTGGCTATTTTTCTATCAAGCTAAATCCGCTATGCTATATGAAAGGCAATCGTTTGCGTGATTGTGATTTTTATTAATGGTGAGGATAAAAAATGACAGTGCTGGGTACGGCTCTTACAGCAAGTGCAACAAAAGTGATGTTATTAGGTGCCGGTGAATTAGGCAAAGAAGTCGCGATAGAATGCCAACGCTTGGGAATTGAAGTGATTGCCGTTGATCGCTATATCAATGCTCCAGCTATGCATATTGCTCATCGTCATTATGTTGTAAATATGTTGGATAGCGATGCGTTAAAGCAAGTTATTGAACAAGAGCGACCTGATTTTATCGTTCCTGAAATTGAGGCTATTGCAACAACGTTACTGGTTGAATTAGAACAAGCGGGGCAAAAAGTTGTTCCTTGTGCCCGTGCTGTAAAGCTAACTATGGATAGAGAAGGTATTCGTCGTTTAGCCTCGGAAACACTGCATTTACCTACATCGAACTATCAATTTGTTGATGATGAAGTGAGCTTTAAAAAAGCTGCTCTAGAAATAGGCTTCCCTTGTATTGTAAAACCTGTCATGAGTTCATCTGGAAAAGGGCAAAGTGTTATTCGTAATGAAAATGATTTAGCTCAAGCTTGGACTTACTCGCAAGAGGGCGGGAGAGCAGGAAAAGGACGCGTTATCGTTGAAAAAATGATCCCGTTTGATTTTGAGATCACGTTACTGACTATTCACGCTGTTGATGGTACCCATTTTTGTGCCCCTATTGGTCATCGACAAGAAAAAGGGGATTACCGTGAATCATGGCAACCTCAAAAGATGAGTGACATCGCGCTTGCTAAAGCACAGCATATTGCGAGTAAAGTGGTTGAGAACTTAGGGGGCTATGGTTTATTTGGTGTTGAGTTGTTTGTTCAAGGTGATGAGGTATTTTTTAATGAAGTCTCACCTCGCCCTCATGATACTGGATTGGTGACACTAATTTCTCAAGACTTATCAGAGTTTGCGCTTCATGTTCGTGCTTTTTTAGGTTATCCCATTGGTGGAATTCGCCAATTAGGCCCTTGTGCATCAGCGGTTATTTTACCTGAGCTTTATAGTACGAATATTGTGTATTCTGGTATTGAAAAAGCATTGAAGGCGGATCGTCAAATTCGCCTTTTCGCCAAGCCTGAAATTGCGGGTTCTCGCCGTTTAGGTGTTGTACTTGCTCACGCTGATACGATAAAACACGCATTAGATGAAGCAAAAGCAGGTGCTAACGCTATCATTGTCAATGACGCCCAAAAATAGCGATGTAACATAAGATTACTTACCGCTAAGAAGGAAACCTAACTTAGCGGTAAAAATCCAGCTTTAATAAAATACGCTTTAGCATAAGGAGATAATATCTCCTGATATAAACTATACGCCTGAGAATGAATAAGTGTTGCACAATAGTGCGCGGTAACATTAAAAGGCTTTGGAATACCGAATATCTTTAATTCAGGAAATTGACTGAGTTGTGCTTGATAGTGCTGGTAGCCAATAAAGGCATCAGCTTGATGTGTTGTAATTAAGTAATGAGCAGCCATTCTACCTTGAGGGATAGTAAGTGAATGCTTACCTCCAACCAAAGAAAGTGCTCGCATTTTTAATGCCTGACTTAACTCTGGATTAATTTGTGCAATATTATTAAAAAGTTGCCAACTGTAATCCCCTGATGGATCTGCTTTTGGTGTGGATATCGCTAATTTTAATGCGGTATTTGATAATATACTAAGCCAGTTATCTTCTTCATTTACACCGTTACGACGAGCGGTAATGCAAAGCTGATTGGCAATAAAAGGGGCATATTGCAGTGCAAAGCCTTTCTTGATTAATTGTTGAGCATTATTTTCATCAGCAGAAAGAAATAAATGACAGGTTTCCCCTTGTTCAATTCGTTGACGCAAAAGTCCAGCGGGTCCAAATGTAAGCGCCCATTTTTCGCCTGTTTTCTGCTTATAATGCTCAATAAAAGCAGGTAGTGTGGTTTTTAAGCTACCTGCTGCAAAAAGGGAAAATATCATGGTGTTATATCTTACTCTTTTCCTTGATATTGAGTACGATAGAATTTTTGATACCAATCATTAGCTGCTTTTTGCATATCGATATCACTAAATTTTTCAGGATAGAGTTTTTTTGCCATCCACAATTCACCGATTGCCATGGCTTCTGGCATTGGATAACCCCACGCTTTTGCATATTCAGGCATTAAATAAATGCGATTGTTTTTAACCGCACTAATCACTTGCCAACGTGCATCTTGTTTGATTTCATCAACAACTTGAGGGTATCTGTCTTGAATAAAAATAACTTCTGGATCCCATGCAATAACTTGCTCTAAAGAAACTTGTTTATAGCCTTTGACGGTTGATGAGGCAACATTAAAGGCGCCTGCATGTTCCATCATAAGTCCCGTGTATTTTCCTGAGCCATAAGTGGTTAAATCAGGATTGGCCATATAGGCACGGACTCGTTGCGATTTAGGAATATCTTGTAAGCGCTGGCTAACCTGCTCACGTTGTTTAAAGGTATCGTTAACTAATGCTTGTGCATTTTCTGATTTATTGACGATATCACCAATCAATAAAATACCTTCTTTTAGCCCTTCGTTATAAGCCTGTTCTTCGTTTTGTAATGTTGGATTAAGCTTTGATTTATCGTCGTTACTCTCTTTACGCAATGAAATTGCAACAACAGGAATACCCAATGCAGAAATCTTATCAATCATCTCTTTAGGGGCATAATTGGTGACAAAGACAACTTGAGGTTGCAGTTTGACTAAACTCTCTGCATCAAAACTGGTGAGATCACCGACTTTAGGTGTTTTCTCTAGCGATGGTGCTAATTGTGCATATCCATCACCAAGTTGTTGCTTCCAATTAGACATCACGCCAACAATTTTATCTGTTGCATCAAGCTGAACTAATAAATTGAGGGTTTGATGTTGTAAAACTACCGTTCTTTCTACTTTATCTGGAATGGTAACGGTGCGACCAATTTGGTCTACGATTTGTCTATCTGCATAAGAGAAAAAAGAGAGGGAGAGTAAGCCAATACCCAATAAACAGTGCTGTAATAACGCTTTCATAGTTATAAACCCAAGTTAATATCGCTGTATAATAAAATATACAACTAAAAATATCCAACAAGTATTATTTTGGCTCAAACTTTAATCATATAAGGTGCGTAATCACTTTTATTAGCTTAATTTCTTACTCAACCCTTGAAACTTGCTTAACTATCCCCACTTTTTATCCATATTGATTTTTTTCGCCAAATTAGGATTAATTGAGGTAAAAATGAGTATGAAAGGTCAGGAAACAAGAGGATTTCAGTCAGAAGTTAAACAACTTCTTCAATTAATGATCCATTCTCTTTACTCCAATAAAGAAATTTTCCTTCGCGAATTGATTTCTAACGCATCAGATGCGGCTGATAAATTGCGTTTCCGTGCATTATCAGATGCAGCGCTTTATGAAAATAATGGCGAGTTGCATGTACGCATTTCCACTGATAAAGAAGCTCGTACTCTGACTATCAGTGATAATGGTATTGGTATGACTCGTGATGAAGTCATTGATAATCTCGGTACTATTGCAAAATCAGGTACAAAATCATTCTTAGAATCTATCGGACAAGATCAAGCTAAAGATAGCCAATTAATTGGTCAGTTTGGTGTTGGATTCTATTCTGCGTTTATCGTTGCAGATAAAGTGACAGTACGTACTCGGGCTGCTGGTGAAAGCGCCGATAAAGGTGTTTTTTGGGAATCTGAAGGTGAAGGTGATTACACCGTTGCTGATATTGAAAAAGCTGATCGTGGTACTGAAATTACGCTTCATTTACGTGAAGGTGAAGATGAGTATTTAGATGATTGGCGCCTGCGTAGCATTATTAGTAAATATTCCGACCATATTTCTCTGCCTGTTGAAATTGAAACGAAAAATGAAGAAGACGGCACTGTAACATGGGAAAAAATTAATAAAGCGCAAGCACTGTGGACTCGAAATAAAGCTGAAGTGAGTGATGAAGAGTATAAAGAGTTTTATAAACATATCTCTCATGATTTCGCAGATCCATTAAGCTGGGCACATAACCGTGTAGAAGGTAAGCAAGAATATACAAGCTTATTATATGTGCCTTCAAAAGCGCCTTGGGATTTATGGAATCGTGAACAACGCCATGGTTTAAAACTCTATGTTCAGCGTGTCTTTATTATGGATGAAGCTGAGCAGTTTATGCCTAATTACCTACGTTTTATCCGTGGGTTAGTGGATTCTAATGATTTACCGTTAAACGTTTCTCGTGAAATTTTACAAGATAGCTCTGTTACACGTAATTTACGCAGTGCATTAACTAAGCGTGCATTACAGATGTTGCAAAAATTGGCAGAAAACAAGCCTGAAGAGTATCAAGCATTCTGGAAAGAGTTTGGTTTAGTCTTAAAAGAAGGCCCAGCAGAAGACTCATCTAACATTGAAACTATTGCTAAATTACTGCGTTTTGCATCAACGCATAATGACAGCGATGCTCAAACAGTTTCACTGGAAGATTACGTTAACCGTATGGTCGAAGGCCAAGAAAAAATCTATTACATCACTGCTGATAGCTATGCCGCTGCGAAAAATAGCCCTCATTTAGAGCTGTTCCGCAAAAAAGGTATCGAAGTACTGCTGTTATCTGATCGTATTGATGAGTGGATGATGAATTACCTGACTGAGTTTGATGGCAAATCATTCCAGTCTGTCAGTAAAGCAGATGAATCTCTTGATAAACTTGCTGATGAAGAGAAGCAGGCTGAGCAAGAAGAAACAGATAAACAATTAGCACCTTTTGTTGAACGCATTAAAACCTTGCTAGGGGATAAAGTTAAAGATGTGAAATTAACACATCGTTTAACAGATACTCCGGCAATTGTGACAACCAGTGCTGATGAAATGACAACACAAATGGCCAAGTTGTTTGCAGCAGCAGGACAAGCAGTACCAGAAGTGAAATATAACTTTGAGCTGAACCCAAATCACCCATTAGTGAAACAAACTGCCGAGTTAACCGATGAAGCGTTGTTTGCGGATTGGGTAAATTTATTGCTGGATCAGGCTCTATTTGCTGAAAGAGGCTCTTTAGAGGATCCAAACCAGTTTATTCGCTTAGTGAATCAACTTTTAGTTCAAAAAGCGTAACTGTTTTCGTTTTCAAACATTTAAACCACGTTTATCTGAAAAGAGAGCGTGGTTTTTTCTTTTTCGATAAAAAATAAAATGCAATCGCTACCGTGATTTCTTGAGCGATGACCTCACAAAATGGTATGGTAATGCGTTTTCGAGTTTAAATATAAAAAATTAAATGCAAGGGGATTTACGCGATGCGTATCATTCTGCTAGGCGCTCCAGGCGCTGGTAAAGGCACTCAGGCTCAATTCATTAAAGAAAACTATGGTATCCCACAGATTTCAACTGGTGATATGTTACGTGCGGCAGTAAGTGCAGGTACAGAACTAGGACTGAAAGCAAAAGCACTGATGGACAATGGTCAGTTAGTGACTGATGAATTAGTTATTGCGTTAGTTAAAGAGCGCATCAAACAAGACGATTGCCGTAATGGTTTCTTGTTGGATGGGTTCCCAAGAACAATTCCACAAGCTGATGCAATGAAAGAAGCGGGTATTAACGTGGATTTCGTACTGGAATTCGCTGTACCGGATGAAATCATTGTCGATCGTATTATTGGTCGTCGTGTTCACGCACCATCAGGTCGTGTTTATCATGTGAAATTTAACCCACCTAAAGTGGAAAATCGTGATGACGTGACGGGTGAAGAATTAACAACGCGTAAAGATGACCAAGAAGAAACTGTTCGTAAACGTTTAGTTGAGTACCATACTCAAACTGCACCATTAGTTTCTTATTACCAAAATGAAGCTAAAGCAAACAATGCGAAATACTTCAAAGTTGATGGTACACAAAAAGTAAGCGAAATTAACGCTGAACTGAAAAGTATCCTTGGCTAATTCGTCATTGTGATGACTAATCCCGGTTGAGCCGGGATTTTTTTTATCTTAAAAATAAGAAGATGAGATAAAAAGCGCGATCCAATAAATTGACAAGCACAATCTATTATTTTCCTTTATTCTTCTACTCTTTGGTTATCCTAATAAAATAACTCTAAGGAGTCATAGTATGAATGATGCTAAGTATGGTGTTCTTTTGGTTAATCTAGGCACACCTGATGCGCCGACAACGGGGGCTGTTCGACGTTATTTGGCACAATTTCTTAGCGATCCTCGTGTTGTTGATGTTTCTCCTTTGATTTGGAAACCAATATTACAAGGGGCTATATTACCGTTTCGCTCACCTAAAGTGGCTAAATTGTATCAACAGATTTGGATGGATGAGGGATCGCCACTTTTAGTTTATAGTCGAGCGCAACAACGTGCGGTTGCTCAGCGATTACCTAATATCCCTGTAGAGTTAGGAATGTGTTATGGCAATCCATCACTAAATGAAGGGGTTGAAAAACTATTACAACAAGGTGTTGAGAACATTATTTTGTTACCACTTTATCCTCAATACTCTTGCTCTACTTCTGCTGCGGTATTTGATGGTGTCAGTCGAATTTTTAAAGACATGCGTACAATGCCCTCTCTTCACTTTATTCGTAGTTATCCTACTCATCCGCTTTATATCAAAGCACTTGTCACCTCTATTGAGAAAAGTTTTCAGCAATATGGCAAACCCAATCGTTTAATTCTCTCTTTCCACGGTATACCTGAGCGTTTTATCAAAACGGGTGATATTTATTACGATGAGTGTTGCCTCACAACAGAAAAATTAAAAGAGCAATTAGAAGAGAAGCTAGGTTATCCTAAAGAACAAGTCATGTTGACATTCCAGTCACGTTTTGGCCGTGAACCTTGGCTATCGCCTTATACGGATAAAACGATGGAAAAACTGGGAAGTGAAGGGATTGAACATGTACAGGTTGTGTGCCCAGGATTTTCATCTGATTGTTTGGAAACATTAGAAGAAATTAATGAACAGAACCGAGAGTTCTTTATTCATGGTGGTGGCAAACAGTATGAATACATTCCGGCATTAAATGATGATCCTGAGCATATTGACTTGCTAGAAGCGATGATCAGAGAGGTATGTAAAAAATAATTACTGAATTCGATAAATAAAATTATCGGATTTGATGATATATTAATTTGATCATATTTCAGTTATATATAAACTTATCTTTTCTCATTTTTTAAGTATTTTAGTGTGAACCACTAAAAGTGCTGATAAACGGACACTGCATTACCTAAATTTAGGCAGGAAAATGAATAGTAAGCTTTCAAAACCACAATCTTCAGAAGTTGATAAAGGACATTTTGACGATTTCTATCTAAAACAGAACGATGAAATAGATCTTTTTGAATTATTTTCTGTTATTTATAAATCAAAATTTGTCATTATTGGTATCACGTTATTATTTGCTATCGTTGGCTTTACTGTTGCAAGTTTTTTACCACAAAAATGGACGAGCCAAGCTGCAATTACCAAGCCAATGCTTGATGAAATGAAGCAATTAAGAGCAACATTGACTGAGCTTAGCTTAGTGGATGTTGATACTGGTGTGAATGGGTCATCTGTTTATCAAAAGTTTATCAATAACTATAACTCTCGTGTTTTACGTGAAGAATATTTAATAAGTACGGATTATTACAAAAATTTGTTGGCTAAAATGGAAAATCCAACGCCGTTGGATCAACGTAGACTTATTGAATCAATTGTCACCAAAGACATTAATTTAAAAGCTTCAGATGATAAAAAAAGTGAAGATGAGTTTAGTGGAGAAATTAATCTAAGCTTTACTGCACCAACTTCAGAAGAGGCTTATGATTTACTTTCTGGTTATATTCGTTTTATTTCCACCAAAGTGCGAATGGAAGTAAAAGATGAAATTGATGACCAAATTGAACGTAAATTAAGTTTTGCGCAAAAAGCCTATGAAATGGATTTAGAGCGTATTGCCAATGCACGTAATGTGAATGTGCAACGTCTAAAATATGCGTTAGAAATTGCTAATGCGGCTGGCGTGAAAAAACCGATTTCAAGTGAAGGTGCGCAGATTAAAGATGATCCTGATTACTCTATTGCAATGGGTTCTGATGCATTAGGCAGTAAACTGGCAATCACTGAAGCTATTACTGATCCAACAACAGTAAGCACAGATCTGAAAAACCGTTTATACAATATTCAACAGTTAGAAAAAGTGAAATTAGGCGAGCTTCAATTTGTACCATTCAAATATATGTTGAAGCCTTACGAACCAACTAAAAAAGATGCACCTAAACGTGCTCTGATTTTAGTGGGTGCCGCTTTTGTTGGTTTCATTCTGTCTGTTATGGGTGTTTTACTGAGCTATATGGTAAGAAGCCGTCGTAAAACCGCATAAAAATATCTTTAAATAAGTAGGTGTACTGACGTACACCTACTGCCTCTCCCATAATATTGTGTTAACATTGCGCATCTTTTTTAGCTGTGTAGCATCGTTCACAATGAAATTCCCTGGCAAACGAAAATCCAAACACTATTTTCCCGTTAGTTTACGAGATCCTCTATTACAACCCATCATCAATATGACGGAGAGTGAATCCTCTCGCGCTTATATCGTGGGTATTGACCAAACATTGGTTGATATTGAAGCGAAAGTTGATGAAGAGTTTATTAACCGTTATAACTTGAGTCAGGGACACTCTCTTGTTATTGAAGATGATGTCGCAGAGGCACTTTATCGTGAATTAACAGACAATAATCTGATAACACACGAATTCGCTGGTGGCACTATTGGTAATACGCTACATAACTACTCTGTATTGGCTGACGACCGCTCTGTGTTATTAGGTACTATGTGTAATAACATTCAGATTGGTAGCTATGCTTATCGTTATTTATGTAACACATCTAGCCGTACTGATCTCAATTACCTCCAAGGTGTTGATGGTGCCATTGGGCGCTGCTTTACGCTGATCACGGAAAATGGTGAACGCACATTTGCTATTAGCCCCGGTCAAATGAATCAACTTAAACCTGAAAGCATTCCGGAAGAGGTGATTGCAGAAGCTTCCGCATTGGTGTTAACGGCTTACTTAGTTCGCTGTAAACCAGGTGAACCGATGCCACTAGCAACCATGAAAGCGATTGAGTATGCGAAAAAATATGATGTGCCGGTCGTTCTCACACTTGGCACAAAATATGTTATTGCAGATGATCCACAATGGTGGCGTGATTTCTTAAAAGAGCACGTTTCTGTTGTCGCCATGAATGAAGATGAAGCTTTTGAATTAACTGGGCATGCAGATCCTCTGTTGGCTTCCGATGTTGCTTTAGAATGGGTTGATTTAGTGCTTTGTACTGCGGGACCTGCTGGGCTTTATATGGGCGGCTATACAGAACACAGCTTTAAGCGCCAAACCACACATCCTTTATTACCCGGTGCTATTGCTGAATTTAATCGTTATGAATTTAGTCGAGCAATGCGTCGTAAAGATTGTGAAGAGCCAGAGAAAGTCTATTCTCATATTGAACCTTATATGGGTGGCCCTGAAAAAATCATGAATACCAATGGTGCGGGTGATGCAGCATTATCAGCATTACTGCATGATATTACAGCAAATAGCTATCATCGCATTAATGTGCCAAATTCAAGTAAGCATCCTCGGACTTATTTAACTTACTCATCATTAGCACAAGTATGTAAATATGCTAACCGAGTGAGTTATCAAGTATTAAGCCAGCATTCTCCACGCTTGACGCGCGGTTTACCTGAAAAAGAAGACAGCTTGGAAGAAGCCTATTGGGAACGCTAAGTTTGTATTGTTTCTAAGTCTTGTTTTATCAGTGTGAAATAAAAAAACCTATCAACATTTATTGATAGGTTTTTTATTGACTTAAATTCTATGGATTTAAGTGATTACCTGTGTTTGATTATTGCGCTGCACTAGGTGCAATGATTTGTTGACCATTTTCAGGTGTATCATCAATAGCGCAACCAAATTCAACTTCTTTAATTAGCATATCCGCCATTGCAGATGCTGTTTGATCTTCATCGATAACGACGTGATTTGCGCCTTTTTCAAGGATAAAAGAAGCTTCTTCATCATAGTTAGCTCGCACGATAATATCGTCAAAATGGGCGCGAACAATGATATTTAAATCAGGGTTCATACTTCTTGCCGTTTCAGCGACATCTGCTGCTTCATAACCATTCGGTATCGTCAGTAATAAAGATTTAGCGCAATCAATACGGGCTAAAGCAAGTGACTCTTTAGTCGATGCATTACCCAGTACTGTGTTTAAACTTTTCTCTTTTAACTCAGCAAATTTATTACGACTATTTTCGATAATCACTAATGGAATAGATTGAGCTAATAATTTTTCAGCAAGCATGCTTCCTGCACGTCCATAGCCGACGATAATGGCGTGACCACAAATATCAACAGGGACAGGCATCTCTTCTTCCAGCTCTTCTTGTTGTAGCTGTTCCACTTCTTCTTTGGTTTCTGTTTTTGCCAGATAACGGTCTAATAAAGAGAACAGAACTGGGTTTAGCATAATCGAGACTAAAGCACCAGCTAAAACAAGATTACGTGCATCTGGCTCTAAAACGTTTAGCGCCACACCTAGACCTGCAAGGATAAAGGCAAACTCACCAATTTGAGCAAGACTGACAGAAATGGTTAAGGCTGTTCGTCGAGAATGCCCAAACATTCGTACAAGCACCAACGCGGCGACAGATTTACCAATAATAATGATAGCCAGTGTTGCTAAGATACCAAGAGGATGTTCAATTAATACCATTGGATCAAACAGCATACCAACGGACACAAAGAACAGAACAGCAAAGGCATCACGCAATGGCAAGGTATCTTGTGCGGCTCTGTGGCTTAACTCAGACTCATTAAGCACCATACCCGCAAAGAAAGCACCTAATGCGAAAGAGGCATCAAATAAAGTCACCGCAGCGTAAGCGATACCTAAAGCGAGTGCTAATACACTCAGCGTAAAGAGTTCACGAGAGCCTGTTGCCGCGGTTTTAGCTAAGATCCACGGAATAAGCTTACGACCAACAATCATCATGATTAAGATAAAGGCTACGACTTTACCGATTGTGATACCTAAATTGATCATGAGTTGAGAAACATTGGTTTGATCGCTGCTTTCCAGCATATTGGCAATAGCTGGGAGTAGTACAAGGGCTAATACCATTGCTAAGTCTTCAACAATCAACCAACCAATGGCAATTTGACCTCGTTGGCTATCAATCAGACCTCTTTCTTCAAGTGCTCGTAAAAGAACGACGGTACTTGCAGTTGAAAGACACAAACCAAACACGATGCCACTAAATAAACCCCAGCCAAAAAATGCTGATAATCCCAACCCTAATAGTGTTGCTACTGCAATTTGAGCAATAGCACCCGGAATAGCGATGGCTTTCACTGCCATCAGATCTTTTAACGAAAAATGTAAACCTACACCAAACATTAGCAGAATAACGCCAATTTCAGCGAGTTCAGGGGCGAGAGATGTATCAGCGACAAAGCCGGGAGTAAATGGACCAGCGAGTACACCCGCAGCAAGATATCCTACTAAAGGTGAGATTTTTAGCCGTTGAGCGATCATGCCTAAAATGTAAGCAAGTGCTAACCCACCAACAATGGTGGTAATGAGGGGTGTTGAATGCGGCATCAATTCTCCTTCTTTTTATAAAACTACATGTATCGGGGGGCGAGTAATATAGCAGGCTGATAGTTTAACGTATTCATGCAATAAATTCGCTAAAAATTATCGATTATTTATAAAAATAGCAAGTTGATTGAGTTTTTTGATGCAAATGCACTTTTTTATGTTATTTTAATCAGTCTTACCTTTTAAAGTAAGAAATACCCTGTTACTAGTTCATTTAGATAACAGGGATAATTACAAGTTATTCAGTTTTATCCACCCCAATATTAGGAAGAAAAATGGTGAAAATACCTAATAGTGGGAGATAAGCACAAATATGATAGACATATTCAATACTTTTCTGATCAGCAACATATCCTAAGACCGCAGCACCAATCCCTCCCATCCCAAAAGCAAGTCCGAAGAAAAGCCCTGAAACCATGCCAGTTTTACCCGGAATTAACTCTTGAGCATAAACTAAGATAGCAGAAAATGCTGAAGCCAAAATCACACCAATGAATACAGTAAGTACGCCAGTCCAATAAAGGCTAGCGTAAGGGAGTATCAGCGTAAAAGGCGCAACACCAAGAATAGATCCCCAAATAACGTATTTTCTGCCAATTTTATCGCCTACGGGGCCACCAATCATGGTGCCAGCAGCGACAGCAAAGAGGAAAACAAAGAGGTGAATTTGTGCATTTTGCACTGAAACGCCAAATTTATGTATTAAATAGAAAGTATAGTAGCTACTGATGCTTGCAAGATAAAAATACTTAGAAAAAATCAGAATAAGTAAAATGGCTAAAGAGCCAAAAAGGGCTTTACGTGGCAATATTGCTTTGTTGTTTAGCACCATTGGTTGTTTTTTCTGAGCTTCTTGTTGAATTTTATACCAACGGCTAACTTGTAATAGCACTATAATGGCCAGTAATGCAGCAAGAGAGAACCAACCGACATTACCTTTGCCATAAGGAGCAATCAGTAAAGCCGCCAAAAGAGGACCTAAAGAGCTGCCTAAATTGCCTCCCACTTGGAATAGTGATTGTGCCAGCCCGTGTCTTCCACCTGATGCCATTCTTGCAACACGAGATGATTCAGGATGAAAAATAGACGAGCCTGTACCGACTAATCCTGCTGCGAGTAATAACATTGGGAATGTATCAGCAAAGGCGAGAAGAATAAGCCCTGTTAGCGTAAAACCCATACCAATAGGTAATGAGTAAGGCTTAGGATATTTATCAGTATAGAGACCAATAAAAGGCTGTAACAAGGATGCTGTAATTTGATACGTCAACGTTATCATCCCTATTTGCACAAAGCTGAGAGAAAATTCAGATTGCAACATAGGGTAAATAGCTAATATCAATGATTGGATCATATCATTGAGAAGGTGTGAAAAACTGATAGCAGTTAAAATACTAAAAACCGTATTACGCTTATTGGCTTTTCGTTGTAAAACGTCAGTTTCTTCTATGGGAAGCGTTGGATCGGCATTGCTCATTTTAATTCCCTGCTACATTGTTTTGTTAATAAATTGTTTCTATTTTTATTGGTCTAGTTTACATCTATTTGGAGTTGAGTGCTTTTGTGAGAAATAGAGTTTGATTCATGTCTCAAAAAAACTATTGGATCAATGAAATAATAAAAAAATTATATAACCTACGTCATAAAATACAGCAAAAGTATTTAACTTCTGTCTTCTTTTTCTACTGTAGAACCATGGCAGAACCTTCTCAATAAATAATATACATGGGGATATACCATGAGCTTATCTTTTAAATTATCAGCATGCGCATTGACGGTTTCTTTAGCGATGGCGCCTGCGATGTCTCAGGCATGGGAAAAGGATAAAACCTACGAAATAACTATTCTACATACTAATGATCATCATGGTCATTTCTGGCATAACGATCGTGGTGAATATGGCTTAGCTGCACAAAAAACGGTTGTTGATAATATTCGTGATGAAGTGGCTAAAAAAGGCGGTAGCGTACTGCTGTTATCAGGTGGTGATATCAATACGGGTGTACCAGAATCTGATTTACAAGATGCAGAGCCTGATTTTAAAGGTATGAATCTTGTGGGCTATGATGCAATGGCATTGGGTAACCATGAATTCGATAATCCATTAGAGGTTTTACGTCAACAAGAAAAATGGGCAACATTCCCATTCTTATCTGCAAATATTTATCAAAAAAGTACGGGTGAGCGTTTATTCAAGCCTTACACCATTTTTGATAAGCAAGGTGTCAAAATTGCAGTATTAGGCTTAACGACTGATGATACTGTGCGTATTGGTAACCCAGCAAACTTCCCCGATACTGAATTCCGCAAACCGTCTGATGAAGCTAAAAAAGTTGTAGAAGAACTGCGTACAACGGAAAAACCAGACATTATTATCGCAGCAACTCATATGGGTCACTATGATGATGGTAATCACGGCTCTAACGCACCGGGTGATGTGGAAATGGCGCGTGCGTTACCAAAAGGTTACCTTGATATGATTGTGGGTGGTCACTCACAAGATCCTGTTTGTATGTCTCAAGAGAATAAAAACTACAAACAAGCGGATTATGTACCAGGAACACCTTGTGCACCAGATAACCAAAATGGTACATGGATTGTTCAGGCTCATGAATGGGGCAAATATGTTGGTCGTGCAGATTTCGAATTCCGTAATGGTGTATTCACGCTAAAACATTACCAATTAATCCCAATCAACTTAAATCAGAAAGTGAAGAAAGACGATGGCACAACTGAACTCGTTTACTACACTAAAGAAATTCCTCATAACCCTGAAATGATGAAACTGCTGACACCTTACCAAGAAAAAGGTGGCGAGCAACTGAATGTTAAAGTGGGTGAGGTTGTTGGTAAATTAGAAGGTGATCGTAGTAAAGTTCGCTTTGTTCAAACCAATATGGCACGTCTATTATTATCAGCTCAAGCTGAACGTGCGAATGCAGACTTTGCCATTATGAGCGGTGGTGGTGTTCGTGATTCTATTGAGTCTGGTGATATCACTTACAAAGATGTTCTGAAAGTTCAACCATTCGCGAACGAACTGGTTTATGTTGATTTTAAAGGTGAAGAAGTCGAACCTTATTTATCAGCTGTTGCATGTATGAAAGTAGACTCTGGTGCTTATGCACAATTCTACAATGTTAGCTTAACCGTAGATGCAGACTGTAAAGTTAGCGATGTTAAAATTGCAGGTAAACCATTAGATAAAACAAAATCTTACCGTATGGCGACACTGAACTTTAACGGTATTGGTGGTGATGGTTATCCGAAAATTGATACACACCCAGGTTATGTAAATACGGGTTTCGTTGATGCTGAAGTATTAAAAGGTTATATCGAATCACACTCTCCATTGAAAGCTGATGATTTCGAACCTAAAGGCGAAATTGTTTACAAAAAATAAATCTTACCAATAACGCTTATATAGACAAAAGGCGACATCTAATGTCGCCTTTTATTTGGGGTCTAAATCACGTTAATTTCTTATTTTGAGGATGAGCCTTAAAATAAAAAATCATTAAGGATTATGACTCTTTACGAATAAGTGCAAATTGAGCACCTAATACAGTGCCTAAATCTTTTGCTGATAATTCAATATCTAAGCCACGTTTACCACCAGAAACAAATATAGTGTCAAATTCGAGTGCTTGTTCATCAATCACTGTTGGTAGGCGTTTTTTCTGACCTAATGGACTTATTCCACCCACTAAATAACCCGTGACCTTTTGTGCAATTTGGGGATCTGCCATATCTGCTTTTTTAGCCTTAAAGCATTTAGCAACGAGTTTTAAATCTAACTGACCAGAAACCGGTGTTACTGCAACGGCAAGATTCTTAGCATCTCCATTTAAGGCCACTAAAAGTGTTTTGAATACTTGGCGGTTATCTAAACCGAGTTTTTCGACCGCTTCATCACCAAAATTATGGACATTAGCATCATGCTCATAAGGATGAAGGGTAAATTTGATTTTTTGTTTTTCCAGTAAATTTACAGCGGGAGTCATAGTTATTCCTACTTACAAGGTTAGAACAATATCTTTATACTTGGGATGTTAATAAATCGATCAAATTTTCTTCGCCAAATAAATGAAGGGCGCCGACAGTTACCACATAACGACCTGCGGGTAATGTTGATAACGTGCTTACCCATTTTTGGTTACGGCTTTCCATCAAAATATCAAATACAGCTTTACTAAAGGTATTCGGTAAAGGCGGTTGTTTCTCTCTACTATTATAATTTAACCACCAATTGATCATGATTTGCAATGTACGTGCATTATCGTGCCAATTTCTTAGCGTATCCTCGAGTAATTGCTGACCATCATGAGGAAAATCCAATAATAGTGCGACCTGACTCTCAATACCTTCAAGCTCTATGATGTTTTTTTGGTGTTTATTTGCATGCTGAATGACTTGATAATCAATACCATATTGCGGTTGTAATCCAAGTTGCATGGCTTGGGTTGATTGTAAAATTAACGCAATTTGCCAAAGTGGTTTATTTTCAATTTGATAAAGAGAAAGCGAGAGATCTTCACAGTGTTGAATAATTTGAGAAAAAAGTGTTTCATTTAAACGAGTTTCTAATGGTTCTCTAAAGAGAGAGGCTTGATCAAATGGTTGTACATCCGTTGAGATATCCGCTTCAACAATAATCGCATCTGCATTTTTTATTTCGTTAATAAGCACATTGGAGAGTGGTGACATTGTGGGAACACCCATATGGATACTGCCTACAAGGTGTAAAGAGATATTATTTGGTAGCGTAATATCAACGGCAGGGTAAGGATAATGCTGAGCGTTTTTTATCCCTATCCAGTTTTTAACTTTCTGAAAAATACCCGTCATTTGATACGCTCCTTTAAGTGTCGATCACTAAACCTCAGCATAACGGATTTTTAATTGAATGAAACAGAGAAAACGAAGCTTTACTTAGCTTTCTCTGTTTTTACTTTAGGCTGAATGACTACCAACTAATGCCTACACCCCCCGCAGAGACCCAATTATTTGTCTCATTCCATGCTGTTGATGCTCTGACTTTAACATTTTCATTAATACGATATTGCATACCCCAAGCGAGGGCTGTGGCATTACGATAATTACCAATACCAATGGCTGTACTAAATGTTGCTGTATCGGTAAAAGGTAAATTACTCATTGCCGCAACAGAGGCAATACCTTGGTTAGCACGTTTTTCGACTTTATAAAAACGGTTTTGAGTGTCAGATTTAAAATATTCAAAGTCACTTTTTAATGTTTTAAATTCATTTCTTGAGATTGATTGTTCAGTATAGAGCGTTGCAAAATGGCTTTTTAATGAAATATTATTTCCATTAATATTTAGATTATCTATATAGTCTTTCGTAATATTGTCAATGTCACTTTTGTTCGCTCTTATATTATCAGTGTTACTATTTATAATTTGCGTGTTTGTATCAATATCATTTTTATTTTTTTCCGTTAATTCATTATTGTTATCAATAATTAACTTTTGTTCTTGAATTTTAGTCTCATTATTTTTAATGTTTTCTGATAATCTTTTCTTATTATCTAAAATTGAATTATTTAGCATTCTAGTATCTTGCTCTTGTAACTTACTCATCTGGGCTAGATCTTGTTTTGTGTTTTTTTCTAATAACAATAGAAAACGGTTTTTGGTATTGAGATTATCGACTATTTTATGTAGTCTCTCGGGAGACTCTAGATCATCTAATGTTAATGCACTATCTTGAGTACTGTAGATCATTGTTTCCGCATGCTTGATTATATTAATAACTTCATTACGGTTTTTTTCGGTCAATAAATCTTTTTCTGATAAATAATCCATCATTCCCATTTTTAAATCACTATTGCTAGATTGAATATAAATATAACCATTTTTATTAACGATATTTTGCTTTATAAGATCGGCAGAATCGGTTAAATTTCGATTTCTTAAGTATTTTTCTAAATCTTTAGCTACGCTACTATTTAATTCAATACCATAGGCTTCTTTATCTTTATTTGTTCCTTTTACTATATTAATTAAATTACTATCAACTATCTGATTAAAAACCGTTGATGCTAAATAGTTTTTTTTATTTTCTCGCTCTTCATTTTCTGGCGTGATTACATCAGAGAATGGGGGGGTATTTACTGTATTTGAAAAAACACAGGAAGAATAAATGATAGATACTGTTGCGATAAAAATATTTTTATATTTCAATTTTAAATCCTTTTAAAAATAAAATGATGTTGATTTTTCACTAATATATTCTGAATGCTAATTTTTTATTTAATATAAATAAACACCCTTATTATTAGAGTGATTTTTATGTCAATGTTATATTTATTTTATGAATAATAAAAAATAATGAAATATTTATAATATATTGCTATTCTAGCGCTAAGAGGGCGGAGTAATGACTCTCTTGTATAATGAGAAATTCCTCTTTGACTGGCCGATAGAAATATCGGCTTTTTTTTTAATTGATTGATAATTCAGTATTTAATCTTTGGAAAAAAGATAAATCTTCTCTTTGAGATGATTTATCTTTCATATAATTAGGTTGTTGGTATCACTGTATCATCAAAAAATAAATGATTGGATTAATTATCTACATCCATTGAGATCCCCATAACTAGGCTAGTCTGAAAATTGGCACCAAGTAAGGTGTAATTTGATAAAGAAGTCCATTGTGTTGCACCTATACAATTAGTGGAAAAAGTGTTTAAAGCAGGAATTTGATCATATTCTTGTTGAGTTACGGCTTTAGCGATGCCAATAGAACCCGTAATTGAACCTGAAATGGTGGCTTCTGCACCTGCTTCATTTTCAATTGAACATCACCTCCAGCACCAGCTGGGATTAATTGCCATGACTCCCAATGTCCCAATGTCCCGATATCGTAATATCAGTAGCGTCTTTATAGTCAAAAGTGCTTGGAAAGCTTTTTTGTACCATTATTGCTTTATTTACAATAGGAAAAGAAGCGAGATAAGCCGTATCCCAACCAAATGTGCTCACTGAGTTATTCATAATGTTTTCCTTAATTTAATTTTCCTTGCATATAAACATTATCGGCTAACCCACCCGCATCAATCGTCATATTCTGCTGACCATTCCAACTGACGAGTCCTGGCGCTAGCTCCCTTAATGATTGAGCTGTTTTTGATGAGGTGAGTGTACCCATTGAGTTTTCAATAGAAAGGCTGATGGCTTCAATTACAATATTCATAATGCCAAATGTTAAAGCACCTAGTCCTTGTTCCCAACATGGAATATGTTCATTTTTTGTTGCTGATTTATTTGGATCAGAATTAAAAGACAATGTTTTTGTTGATACATTAAATGAGGATGGATTAATTGATGTGACAGTATTTATAATATAAGCTCCGGTTAATCCAGTGATATTTGTATGTGTTGAAACATAACACCACATTTTATTATCTTCAATATGAAAATTAATGTCGGTGACTGTTGGTGTGTAATAAATTAAATCAACTTTGACTGCATTAAGATTAAAATTATTATTTAAATTTATTACATTATTTTCTAAACGAAAATCATAAAAAGTAGAATTCCCTTGAAAACTTAAAGGCAATGAAGGTATAACAACATTTAATAGAAAAGCCCTCGCCGATAATATAAAACCAAAATCTTTATTAAATAATAAATTGGTATCAAAACTACGAGGTAAATTAGTGATCGATACATTCTCTAACATACCTAAAATGGCAATACCACCTAAAGCACCACTAACAGGCTGTTGATAGGCATAGGTAAGTTTTTTAGGTGTCAACCAATTTGCATTTTCTCCTGTTGGTGAAGGTAATATATTGGCAAATACAAAATTAAGTTGCTCTGCATTTTGTATAAAAACACGAGATAAACCAATAGTGAGTAGTGCTGCACCTAAAGAGGCTTCTTGCGGGTGAGATCGAAGATATTTTCCTAAGTTTCCACTCACATCTGGGTTAATCACAGTGACTGCACCAAAAGTCATATCACCTTTGTTTTTCCCTTCTATTAAACAATTAAAAACAAGTTTATAAAGTACGGTTTGATCACTCCCTTTAATTAACTTTAATTGCATTTCTATTAAGGGAATCACATTATTAAGAGTAATTGTTTCATTGAATTGCTTAATGAAAAGCACCCCTGTTTTAATAGGAGTTTCAAATTGAAGTAAATTACCACTACCACCAGAAACAATTTTCCATGAGTCAAAAATTCCTGTGATTTTAATTTCCGAATCTTCATATTCAAAAGATTGAATAAGTTGATTTTTATTATTAGATAATTGTTTATTTATATAATTACCTGAACAAGCGTATATAACATCCCATCTGTAATTATTCATAGATTTTCCTTTATTATATAAGGTGTCTTTTACCTTATTATTTTTAAGTGAAAATTTATAGAATGAAGAATAATAGAGATATTTTTATTTTCAGTTGATTGAAGTGTAAAAACACCGCTTTTACTAATAAGTAAAAAAGCGGTGTTTTTTTTAATTAAAGCTTACTTAGTTTATTGCTTAGGTTTAAAACGCAATAAACGGTTTGCATTGCTAACAACAGTAATGGAAGACAGCGCCATTGCAGCACCCGCAACCACTGGATTTAACAGTGTGCCAGTGAAAGGATATAAAATACCCGCTGCAATAGGGATACCTAAGCTATTGTAAACAAAGGCACCGAATAAATTCTGCTTCATATTACGTAGTGTACCTTTTGAGATCTCAACCGCATCGGCAACACCATGCAAACTATGACGCATTAATGTGATAGCTGCTGTTTCAATAGCAATATCACTACCTCCACCCATTGCAATACCGACATCTGCTTTTGCTAGTGCTGGCGCATCGTTAATACCATCACCAATCATTGCAACACGACGACCTTGTGCTTGAAGCTCTGTTATCGCTTGTGCTTTACCTTCAGGCATGACACCTGCGATAACTTGGTCAATACCTGCTTCTTTTGCTATTGCATTTGCAGTAATTGGATTATCACCCGTTAACATCACTAGGCGATAGCCCTGATTATGTAAACGTTGTAATGCACTTACAGTATCTTCTCTTAGAGGATCACGGATAGAGAGAAGGGCGGCAATCTTACCTTCTTGAGCTAATAAGACTGGAGTAACACCTTTCGCTGCTTGAGTGTCAATAAGTGAATTAATTTCACTAATATCAATACCTGATTCAAGCATCAATTTAGGGTTGCCTAAAAGTACTGTTTTTCCGTTAATTTCACCACTTAACCCCATTCCTGCAAGAGTGCGGAATTGGCTTATTTCAGGTAAATCAATGCCTTCAGCTCGCGTTAAAATGGCTTTAGCTAATGGGTGATTAGAACCATTTTCCAACGATGCTGCCAATGCAAGTGCTTGAGTTTCATCTACTTGATTGAAAGTATGAATTTCAGTGACCTGAGGCATACCTTCTGTCAGTGTTCCTGTTTTATCAAAGACTAAAGTATCTAGTTTGCTCGCTTGTTGTAGTGCGTCTGCATCACGAACTAACACGCCATATTCAGCCGCACGACCTACACCTGAAATAATCGACATAGGAGTAGCCAAACCTAAAGCACAAGGGCAAGCGATGATAAGAACGGTTGTGATAATCACCAGTGCATAGGTAATTTGTGGCGACGGACCAAAGAAATACCAAATAGCACCAGCAATAAGAGCGATAGCAACGACAACAGGTACAAATACACCTGAAATTTTATCTGCTAGCTGGCCTATTTCAGGTTTACTACTTTGCGCTTGGCGAACTAATTTGATAATACGAGCAAGTGTTGTTTTACTTCCCACCGCTGCCGCTTTAAATAGAACTGAGCCATCTTGAACCGTTGTTCCCGCATGAATAGTGTCACCCACAGTTTTTTGTTGTGGAATTGGCTCGCCTGTCAGCATTGCCTCATCCATCCATACTTCACCTTGGATAATTTCACCATCAACCGGTACTTTATCACCTGTTGCTAAACGTAAGGTCATTCCTTGTTTAACATCAGCTAATGGCATTTCAACTTCACCGTTTTCAGTTATAACTCTTGCTGTTGGCGGAGTTAAATCTAATAGCCGTTCTAGTGCTTTGGATGAACGCTGGCGTGCTCTTTGCTCAAGCATATGACCCAGATTGATTAAACCGATGATCATCGCACTGGCTTCATAATAGAGATGTCGCGCTTGGGCAGGGAACACTTCTGGCCATAAGTTCACGGTAATGGAATAGAGCCACGCTGTTCCTGTTCCTAACGCAACGAGGGTATCCATTGTTGCACTGCGGTTTTTTAAACTCTGCCATGCGCTACGATAGAAATGACCACCAGCAACAACCATTACAAACAGCGTTGTAATACCAATGCCTAACCAGATGCTGTGATTGGCTTCTGTCAGCATCATATTGTCGCCGATCATTCCCCAAATCATTACAGGGATACCAACAACTAAGGCTAATGCAGCTTGCCAGCGAAAACGTTTCATATTGGCAACAGCAACTTCTTGCTGACGTTCTCTGCGTTTTACATCGTCTTGAATAATTTCAGCGCCATAACCCGCTTTTTCAATAGCAGTCACAAGTGCGTCATGATCGATTTCACCAGTCACTAATGCACTACGTTCAGCAAGATTTACACGCACATTTTCAACGCCATCAACAGATTGTAATGCTTTGTGAACCTTGCTTACGCAACTTGCACAGGTCATGCCATCAATTAAAAGCTGAACACTGCTGTCATCGTCAGTATCAATTTCAGCGCCATTATCAATATCAGCATTCTCAACTGGAATATCACAAACAGCCGCTGACGATGCTTCCAGTTGCGCATGCGTTTGCGTCAGCGGCTCAGTTTTTGGGAAATCAGTACCTGCTAGTTGTGCTTCAAAACCTGCTTCTGTAATGGCAGTAATTAAGGTTTCAGCGGTTGCAGAACCAGTCACTTTTGCATGTGTTAATTCAACTTCAGCTGTTTCAACACCTGCAGTATTTTCTAGTGCTTTTTTAACTGAACCGACACAGTGACCACAATTTAAGCCAGATAGAGTTAAATTAATTACGTTGTCAGTGGGCGCTAGGCTTGCTTGAAAACCTTCCGCCGTAATCGCTGCAATTAAAGTATCTGCCGTAGCATCACCAAAAATTTCAGCTGACTCTTTTGTCACATTAACTGCGGCAACGCCTTCAATGGCTAATAATGCTTTTTCAGTTTTACCGACACACTTCATACAGTTAAGCCCACTTAGGCTTAATTTTACATCGGGTTGTGTTGCTACACTTGCTTCATAGCCTGCATCTTCAATTGTTTTGATTAAGCTTTCAGCAGTTGCATCGCTGTCAATTTTAGCGTATTGAATAGTCACAATTGCCTGCTCTATATCATTGCGAGCATCAAGTGCTTTTTTTACACTGTTAACACAGTGGGAGCAGGAAAGTCCTTGTAGTGCGAGTATTATAGTTTTTGCCATGTTAATTTATCTCCGACATAAAAGCGTTACCTCTATTATTGCGCAATATTCGGTAACTTGCTTTCTTTAAAGGTTTTTTCTTATTGAGATAAAGGCTAAACCTTTCCGCAAGGGGAAGGTCAAGGGGGAATTTTGAATATTAGTGAAATCGCAAATAAAACAGGATTAACAGCTAAAGCTATTCGGTTTTATGAAGAAAAAGACTTGATAACGCCACCGGGAAGAGGTGAAAACGGCTATCGCTATTATCAGGCTCAACATATCGAAGAGTTGACATTATTACGACAAGCACGAGAGGTGGGCTTTAATTTAGAAGAGTGCCGTGCTTTATTGATGTTGCTAAGAAATCCTTCACGTCATAGTGCTGACGTGAAAGAAGCCACCTTAAAAAAAGTGGCCGAAATTGAGAAAACAATTAATGAGCTTAATGCCATTCGCCAGCGATTACTGTTATTAGCCAGCGAGTGCCCCGGAGATGATGGTGCAGATTGCCCCATCATCAATCATTTGTCAGGGTGTTGTCATCACCAGAAACAGCCGATTTAAGCGCAATCACTTGTAAGGTAATACCATCAATTGCGGTTACTGTTACCTTATCGCCAGCAAGTAATGGCGTGTCTGAATAAACACGCCAACTGCCATCAGCTAATTTTACGCGACTAAAACCATTTTCAGTATCTGATAATAAAACAGCATGAACACCAATCAGTTGATGCGTTTTCTGATTTAAGTTTTCAGCTTCTTTTGATAGTTTTCTGCGTTTAAGCCAAAGGTGCCAAAGTAAAGCACTAATAACTGTTAATATCGCAAATAAAATACCTTGAATAGGCCAGCTAATAGGCAATATCCATGTGATCAACGATACACACAGAGCCGCCATTCCTGACCATAAAAGGTATCCTGCTGTTCCTAACATTTCTGTAATTAACAGCAAGCCACCAAGACAAAGCCAGAAAAGTGCAGGTTGAGCACTAATCCATTCAATCATAATTAATTGCTCTTGTTGCCAGAGTCACTTTTTTTGGTATTGAGTAATTCAGAAATACCGCCAATCGCACCCATGAGATTACTTGCTTCTAATGGCATCATAATAACTTTACTGTTATTAGCTGAACCAATTTGAGACAGTGCATCAGTATATTTTTGAGCAACAAAGTAGTTAATTGCTTGCATATCACCTTTTGCAATGGCCTCAGATACCATTTGTGTTGCTTTGGCTTCTGCTTCTGCCGCACGTTCACGGGCTTCTGCTTGTAAGAACGCAGATTGGCGCTCACCTTCTGCTTTCAGTATTTGTCCTTGTTTCTCACCTTCAGCCTTTAAGATAGCCGCTTGACGAATACCTTCAGCTTCAAGAATGTCGGCACGTTTAGTACGTTCAGCTTTCATCTGCGCATTCATTGCAGAAATCAATTCTTTTGGTGGGCGGACATCACGAATTTCAATACGGGTAATTTTGATACCCCAAGGGTTTGTTGCATCATCAACAATCAGTAAAAGGCGGCTATTGATTTGGTCACGTTGAGAAAGAATTTCATCAAGTTCCATTGAGCCTAACACCGTACGAATATTAGTGAGTGTTAAGTTAATAATCGCAAGTTCAAGGTTATTAACTTCATACGCGGCTTTTACAGGATCGATAACTTGAATAAAGCAGACTGCATCAATGCTGACGTTGGCGTTATCACGAGAAATGACTTCTTGAGAAGGAATATCCAGTACTTGTTCCATCATATTGATACGGCGACCAATACGATCAACAAATGGCACGAGAATTTGGAGTCCTGGAGTCAGAGTTCGAGTGTAACGACCAAAACGTTCGACAGTCCACTGATAACCTTGTGGAACGGTTTTAACACCACATAAAACTAAAATAATAGCGAATAAGATGATAATACCAATGACTATTTCCATATACCTGTCCTAAGTCTGCTTGAATAAGAAAATAAAATTAATAAAGTAAAGAATACACCATACGACGATATTTAGACGCCAAATTATCATTAGTACCTAAGGCTGATAGAATATCCATCAGGGTTTTCTTAACTTGCCCATCACCTGCATTTAGATCTTTTTTGATAAAGCTAAATAGCAACTCTAACGCTTCTTCATTACGAGCAACTTCATGTAATTTTAGTGCAAGTTGAATGGCAAGATTGGTATTTTCAGGTTGTTGATTAAAATCGCTCTGCAATTGTTGGATTTCAGGCGTATCAGCAGCCTGTTTTTGTAATTCAATTTGCGCTAACAAACTATGGTAGTAACTATCTTGATCTTGTAATGGGATGGTAATTAACAGCGTTTGAGCTTCTTCATTTTTATTTAAAGAAATTAAAGCACCCGCTAACGCAAGGGTAATTTCACTGTTTTTAGGTGCGAGTTGATGGGCTTCTTTAAGCAAAGGTAGAGCTTCCTCGGCTTTTCCTTCAGAAAGTAATTGCGCCGCTTGTGCCGCTTTTAATTCTTCTGGTTTGGGTAATACATTTGCTAACACTTGGCGAATTGCTTCTTCAGGTTGAGGGCCTTGGAAGCCATCAACTGGGCGACCTTCTTGTAAAATATAAACAGTTGGAATAGCACGTAGACCAAATTGTGAGGCAATCATTTGTTCAACATCACAATCCAATTTAGCTAAAATAAATTGATCAGCAAATTCGGCTGCCAGTTTATCTAATGTTGCGCCAAGCTCTGCACAATGAGGGCTACGTTCTGAATAGAAATACATCATGACCGGTTTAGTCATCGATTGTTCTATAACTTGTTGAATATTTGATTCATTTACATCAACAATATGTGCAGTTGCTAACATTAACTTGCCCCTTTTTGAGAGTTTTAAATATAGATGCGATTTATAAAGCTATTTTATTAATAAGTAAGGGTGAAACCCGAAAAATCAAGCCTTGCCACTTTGGCGACTTAAAATTACATCCATTAGTGTGTCAGGTAGAAAGCGTTTTAGTATTTTGACAGCATAAGTTAATAGGGTTACGGGATAACGTATCTTAGGTTTTGGGCTTTCTAAAGCATGAATAAGCTTTTTCACTACATCTTCAGGCGTTAGTGTGAAACGACTCGCAATCCCAGGATTTTTTACTGGTTTATCTTTTTCTGCTTGAGCAACATTCTCGGTGAAGCAAGTACGTATTGGACCAGGCTCTATTAAACTCACCTTGACACCAGTGTGAGCAATTTCCATTCTTAATGCGTCAGACCATGCTTCTACAGCATACTTACTCGCTGCGTAAGCACCTCGACCGGGTGTTGAGATAATCCCCATTACAGAGCTCGTTTGAATAATTCTGCCTTCACCGTGCGGTAACATTGCTGGTAGAAGTAATGTAGTCAGCTGATGTAAACCAAAAAAATTAGTAGAAAACTGTTTTTCCATTTGTGGACGAGTAATGGCATCTAATGGACCATAAACACCAAATCCGCCATTATTAAATAATCCATATAAACGACCATTTGTTAGGCGAATAACTTCTAGTGCCGCATTTTCAACACTTTTTGGATTATCAAGATCAAGATGAATAGGTTCTAATCCCAGTGTTTCCATGCGTTCAAGGTCTTCACCTTTACGGCAAGCCGCAAGAACTCGATAGCCTCTTTTCTTTAGTGCTTTGGCGGCACAGAGCCCTATTCCACTGGAACTTCCTGTAATCAATACCGTTTTTTGCATAATTTTACAATTAATCTCGTTTAATCTACGTCAACTACTGTCAGAATAGTCTAACGTGTTAAGTAAGGGGATAATGTTTCATCCATCCACTGAGCGATAAAAGGCTGAGCATCTTCATTGGGGTGTATGCTGTCATTTTGCATCCACTCAGGCTTATCAGCGATTTGCTCCATATAAAAAGGAAGTAGAGGAAGCGCATTATCTTCAGCGAGTTTTGGATAGATCGCTGAAAATGATTGTGTATAACGTTTACCATAATTAGGTGAAATCATTATTTGCATAAAAAGTGGCGTTGCACCGGCATCTTTTACTTGTGTAATGATGTTTTGTAATGCCTCTTTTGTTTGTGCAACAGGGTATCCCTGTAAGCCATCATTTGCACCTAATTCAATTAAAACCCAACGAGGTTGATGCTGTTTTAATAAATCAGGAAGCCTATTTTTCCCCTGAAAGGCAGTTTCACCACTAATACTTGCATTAACAACATTAATTTCAGGGTAGGTTGTTTTCCATTTATCAGCAAGGCGTTGTGGCCATGCACTTTCAATTGGAAGACGATATCCTGCACTCAAGCTGTCACCAAAGATTAAAAAGGTATCAGCAGCAATTGCCTTAAAGCTAAACATCATCATAACGATAAGGAAAAATGTATGTCGACGGAAAAGGTTCTTGAAGTTCATCGGTTAACCAAACAAGTAGGACAAGGTGATAGTCAGATCTCTATATTGCAGGGTGTTGAGTTAGTTGTCGAGCCTGCACAAACAATTGCGTTAATCGGTGAGTCAGGATCGGGTAAATCGACCCTGTTAGGGATCATTGCTGGATTAGATGATGGTAGTTCTGGCCGCGTGCATTTAATGGGTGAAGATCTCACAAAAATGAATGAAGAAGAGCGAGCTAAATTACGCGCTCAACATGTTGGTTTTGTTTTTCAATCATTTATGTTGATCCCAACATTGAATGCACTTGAAAATGTGCAGTTGCCCGCATTATTAAAAGGCGAATCAGAAAAGCACAGTCATGCGCGTGCAGTTGATTTACTTAAGCTGTTAGGATTAGGCGAACGTTTATACCATATGCCAGCACAACTGTCTGGTGGTGAGCAACAACGCGTTGCATTAGCAAGAGCATTTTGTACTCAGCCAGCTATTCTTTTTGCTGATGAGCCAACAGGGAATCTTGATCGTAAAACAGGCGATAAAATTGCTGACTTGCTGTTCTCTCTTAACCGAGATTATGCAACAACCTTAATTTTAGTGACTCATGATAATGAGCTGGCAGCTCGTTGCCAAAGACGATTACGATTAGTAGATGGACAACTTAAGGAGGAGTCATGATTTGGCGTTGGTTTTGGCGTGAATGGCGTTCTCCTGCACTATTAATTGTTTGGCTCTCTTTAGCGCTAGCGGTTGCTTGTGTGCTTGCTTTAGGGCGTATAGGTGATCGCATTGATAAAAGTATTTACGCTCAAAGTCGTGATTTAATTGCTGGCGATTTAGTCTTACGTGCATCTTATCCCGTTGATGAAAACTGGCTTACAGAGGCGAATAAGGAAGGGTTAACTCTCAGTCGCCAAATGCAATTTACCACGATGTCTTATGCTCCTGAAGGCGATACACCTCAGCTTGCGTTGGTGAAAGCTGTGGATAAATTATATCCACTGTATGGTGAGTTAGAAACAGAGCCCGCAGGGTTAAAACCTGAAAAAGGAACTGCACTTGTTGGTGCCAGATTACTTGAATTACTTGATATAAAAGTTGGCGATAAAATTGATGTAGGCGATGCCTCATTTACTATTGGTGGTGTATTAATTCAAGAGCCAGACAGCGGGTTCAATCCTTTTCAAATCGCCCCCCGTATTTTAATTAATCTTGATGATGTTGAAGCAACTGGAGCAGTGCAACCCGGAAGCCGTCTGACTTATCGCTATATGTTTGCAGGTAATGAGTCTGTAATTGATAGTTATCAGCAACGCTTCGACCCACTATTAAAACCCGATCAGCGTTGGAATAGTTTAAAACAAGATAGTGGAGCACTTTCACAATCAATGGAGCGTGCGAAAAACTTTCTTTTGCTTTCAGCGCTATTAACGTTATTGCTTGCTATATCGGCAGTTGCCGTTTCAATGGCTCATTATTGCCGTAGTCGTCATACTTTAATTGCGGTATTAAAAACGTTAGGTGCAGATAAACGTGCATTGAGAAAGTGGATTGTTGGACAATGGGGAGTGATCCTCATTGGCGCAATTATTGTTGGCTCATTAGTCGGGCTTGTTTTTGAGGCAATACTGCTACAAATTTTAGCGCCAGTCTTACCAAAAAGTTTGCCTGAGGCGAGCTTTTTGCCATGGATATGGTCTGTGGGCTCTTTACTGTTAATTGCTTTATTAACAGGATTAAGGCCTTACTATCAATTAATGGCAACACAACCTTCTCGAGTATTAAGAAGTGATACTACGGCCCCTATATGGCCTCTTCGTTATTATTTACCGATAGTGGGCTTAATTATTGTCGGTGCTTTAACGCTTTTTGCGGGAACAGGCGTCTTACTCTGGTCAATTCTATTTGGTGTTGTTGTTATTGCTTTTTTACTTGGAATAATTGGTTGGTTAGGATTATGGGTATTAAAGCAGTTTAAATTTCGCCAACTCAGTGCGCGTTTAGCAGTAACTCGTTTATTGCGACAACCTTTTCAAACGATGACTCAGCTTGCTGCTTTCGCACTTTCATTTATGTTGTTAACGCTTTTAGTCCTTATTCAAGGTGATTTACTGGAAAAATGGCAAAAGCAATTACCCGAAGATAGTCCTAACTATTTTCTAATCAATATGTCTGCACCTCAAGTTCAAGAAATTAATACCTTATTGGCACAATATAAGGTTGAACCTACGGATGCATTCCCTGTGGTATTAGCGCGTTTAACACAGGTTAATGAACATAATGCCAAAGAGTGGGCTGATAAACGTGATGCTGGCAATAATACGGTTCGTCGTGAGCTTAACTTAACGTGGCACAGTGAATTACCTAAAGATAACGTCATTGTTGAAGGAACTTGGCCACCTGTCGGTAATGGTGTTTCTCTTGATCAAGGCGTTGCAGAGCAACTCGAAATCAAGTTGGGTGATGAACTAACATTTGTCGGTGATACTCGTGAATTTAAGTCCATTGTTACGAGTATTCGCCATGTTGATTGGGAGAATATGCGCCCTAATTTCTTCTTTATTTTCTCTGAAGAAGGATTAAGTAATCAGCCGGAAAAATGGATGAGTAGCTTTTATTACAATGGTGAAGGCACATTAATTACTGCGCTTAATCGGCAATTTCCAACCGTAAGCGTGTTAGATACAGGCGCATTAATTCAGCAAGTTCAACAAATCTTACAGCAAGTCAGTCGAGCATTAGAGATTATGGTTGGATTAGTCATGATTTGTGGTGCGTTATTGTTAGTTGCTCAAATTCAGGTAGGAATGACACAACGACGCATTGAGCTGGTGGTGTATCGAACATTAGGTGCTAGTAAATCATTATTAAGACGGACTCTTTGGGCTGAATTTGCATTATTAGGTTTAATGGCGGGATTAGCTGCGGCGATTGGTGCTGAGGTCGCATTAAGCTTATTACAAATATCGGTGTTTGATTTCCCTTGGCAACCACAATGGGGAATGTGGATCACCGTACCTATTGTTGCGGCATTATTACTTTCATTATGTGGCAGTATATTAGGCGTCAGGCTGTTGCAAGATAAAGGGCAGTATCGACGAATTCAAGGCGAATAGTTGAAATAAATAAGGCTTATAAATAGAGTTAAATAAAATGCTGATGTTATTAAACATCAGCATTTTTTATAGGGAAAGATAAGATAATTATTCTTTTATAACATAAGTATAAATTCGCTTATTGCCATCATTTTCATCATAAATATAAACCCCTTGAAGTTCAGTTGAAAAGCCTGGAAGTTGATTAATAGTGACTTCAAGAGCCTGAAAATAACGTAAAACAGCACCATCCCAAATTTCACCAGGTACAGCACATAAAACACCCGGCGGATAAGGTAAAGCACCTTCAGCAGCAATTCGGCCTGCTAATTTATTTAAAGGTAACAATTCAATATTACCACGAACAAACTCAATATTAGCTTGTTGTGGACTTAGTGCTCGCTTAGGAAAGTGACTTTTTCTAAACATCTGTTTTTGCAGTAACTTGATATTGTATCTGACACAAATATCATGCATTTCCTGACAGAGTTGGCGCAATGTATAACCCTGATAACGAGATGGATATTGACGACAAACAGAAGGCAATATTTGTTCTAATGGCACATCTTCAACTAAGTGCTTTTCAAATTGAACAATCAAAGAAATTAAGCGCTCAAACTTCGCTTGATGCTCTGCGGGAGTCAGCAAAAATAAGATTGAATTGAGGTCGCTTTTTTCAGGAATAACGCCGTGTTCACGTAGATAACTTGCCAAAATAGATGCAGGCACACCAAAAGGTTCATATTCCCCTGTATGAGGATCGATCCCTGGCGTTGTAAGCATTAATTTGCAAGGATCAACAAAATATTGATTGGCGGCGTAACCTTCAAATGAATGCCAATTATCATTAGGAATAAAATTGAAAAAACGCTGATCGTGAGCGATTTCATCTGTGTCGTGATCTTGCCAAGCAATTCCATCGATGATTTCAGGAATAAAAGGCTTAATAAATTGGCACTGTTTTAGTAATGATTTACGGGCTTCAATGCCTTGTTTTACGCAACTCATCCACATTGCTTCACCACTTTTGCCAGAATGCATTTTTGCATTGACATCAAGAGCCGCAAAAAGGGGATAAAATGGGCTGGTAGATGCATGCATCATAAAAGCATTATTCATACGTTTATGATTAACATAACGTGATTGCCCTTTAAGGTGAGCATCTTTTTTATGTATCTGTGAGGTTTGTGAAAATCCAGCTAATTGCTTATGAACTGATTGAGTAACGAGAATACCAGGATCGTCTTTATTAAGCGTTAGTAACAAAGGCGAACACTGTTTCATCATTGGAATAAATTGTTCATAGCCCACCCATGCAGAATCAAATAAAATATAATCACAAAGATGACCTATTTTATCAACCACTTGCCTTGCGTTGTAAATCGTACCGTCATAAGTGCCCAGTTGAATAACCGCTAAACGGAATGGGCGTTTATCGAATTGGCGTTCTGGCGCAATTTCTGCAATTTGTTGGCGTAAATAGTGCTCTTCAAAGCAATGAGCATCAATGCCACCAATAAAGCCAAAGGGATTGCGAGCCGTCTCTAAATAAACAGGTGTTGCTCCTGCTTGAATTAGTGCGCCATGATGATTGGATTTATGGTTATTTCTATCAAATAGCACTAAATCATTTGGTGCCAATAAGGCATTTAAAGCAACTTTATTAGAAGAGGATGTTCCATTTAAAACAAAGTAGGTTTTATCGGCATTAAACACTTGCGCTGCAAAAGTTTGGGCATCATAAGGTGCTCCTTCATGAATAAGCAAATCACCCATTGCCACATCAGCATTACAGAGATCAGAGCGAAATAGATTCTCACCAAAATATTGATAAAACTGTTCGCCAACAGGATGACGACGAAAAAATTCCCCGCCTTGATGACCTGGGCAATCAAAAGCGACGTTCTTTTCGGCAACATAATTCACTAAGCGTGAAAAAAATGGTGTGGTCAGACTCTCTTCATATTGCTGTGCCGCTTTATTAATTAACGTACTATTTTTTTGATGTGCACTTTTATCCGTAATCACAACCCCTGAAACCTGATTAAGCAATTCAGCATTGATTGCATCATTGAGATTAACTGCAATAAATACGGGTAGTTGAAAGCCTGTTTGATAAATGCGATCTAATTCGCCAGACTCAATATCTGACAATGACAACACTACTGCTGATACTTGCGTTAAATTTGCATCAACAATATCAACTATCGGACGTTCACAATAAAAATAGTGTGAAAGAGTAGGGTGACATGCCAACTTCATTTTTTTCATTATACTCGCGTTTTTATCAATGGAAGAATTGGCGAACAATATACGTGGTTGTGAATGTGATTGAAATAAATTAAAAGATAACTAAGGTGATTTATGCGTTTTGAGTGCATAAATCACCATTTTAATAAGTGGGTGAATGGATAAGTCTATGAGAAAATAAACTTATCTATCTTCTATTATTGCGCGATAGGTGAAGACTTTTCGATATAAACAGTTTGAGATGGGAAAGCAAAATCAGCGCCATGTTTATGCACAATATCAATCATCTTCAAATAGACTTCTTGTTGAGCTTCAAGCCACTGCGCCCAGACTGTCGTTTTGGTAAAACAATACACCATGATATTGAGTGAAGAGTCTGCAAATTGATTAAAATAAACTAATAAGGTTTGTTGAGTGTCAATTTTATCATTTTGCATCAGCATAGTGCGAATGTCCTCAACAATGGCACCTATTTTATCTGAATCTTCATAACGTAAACCTAATTCTGTTTCGATGCGTCGATTGGTCATTCTACCGGGATTCTCTACGCTAATAGAGGAAAAAACAGAGTTTGGAATGTAAAGGGGGCGATGATCAAAGGTAATGATTTTTGTAATACGCCAACCGATTTCTACCACGGTGCCTTCAATATTACGATCAGGAGAACGTACCCAATCCCCGATATTAAAAGGGCGATCAAAATAGAGCATCACCCCTGAAAAAAGGTTACTCATCACATCTTTGCTTGCCATACCAATGGCAATACCGCCTAATCCCCCAAAGGTCATTAAACCAGATAAGCTCATACCAAAGTGCTCACCAAACAGTAAGATGATAATGACGAAAAGGGTGATTTTAAATATGCGGGAAATAATACGAGCTGAAGTAGGATCGCTCCCTTTATTAATTTGTGATTTCTCTAATAAATTAATCAATAAGAAAAATTTACGCATTAAAATTAACGCGATAGCGACATAGGTAAAGAAATTAATCATCCTAAAAGAGATAAAATGGAGATTAAAATCAACGACAGCCATTTCACAATATTGGCTTAAGATAATGACTAAACTACAGAGAAAGACCGCTTGGCTGATATGAATAATAATATTTCTACGGCGCTTTTTCTTCTTATCATGAAAAAGAGATACAACGAAAAAACCGACAAAACAGGCTAAAGCAATGCCTATACCTATTGAGTATTTTATTATTAATGCATCATTCATCAGCTTAACATCTCCTTAGAAAATGCTTTTATATAGGTTTAATTACCTAGTTACTTTAGGTTCTTCTTGCTGCTTACTGGCATGCTGAAATTTAGGATAAACGGGTGGTTTCATAAACAGAGTGACCGCTAAAATCAGTAAAACAGGTATGGTTAAAATCAAGAATGCCGGTGTAAAACTACCTGAAATATCTTTGATTGCTCCAGCAAAGAAGGGAGCTAAACAAGCCAGTGTTGAAATTAAATTCATCACTGAAAATAGCTCAAGGTAAGGTGAGCGACCAAAATAGTTAGCAAGCAATATACTTGATGCCAAAAATGTCATGCCATAACCAATACCGACACAAACCGTAAATAAGATCAGGTAAACCCAAGAATTAGCCATACTTAGCGCAAGTAACCCTATGATGATAATACTTAAGCTTGCGATAAGTAATTTTTTAGGTTCTAACCATTCACCAATAGCTCCACCCGCTAAGCGCGAGAAAGCATTGATAAATGCCATACTACTTAATAGTGTCGCGGCAATAGTTTCACCAAAACCATTTTCAATAATATGTGCAACAGCAAAACTATTGACTGTGATCCCACACCATAAAAAGGCCGTGTAAGTCGCAGCAATAACATAAAATTGCCATGTTCTTAAAGCATGACGAGCTGTCCAAATCTCTTTAGTTTGATAGATACGTTTTGTGGTTTGAAGTTGGCTAATTTTTTTTGCGTGTTCTTGCTCTTTACTACCTTCGCGTAAAAATAAAATGGTGAGAAGAGTAACGACAGTGAGTGTGATTGCTGAAATAAGCCAGTGCATTCGCCATGTATGCCATAAATGGGTTGCTAAAAAGTAGATCCAAGGTCCAGCAACACCACCTAATCCACCAATGGTAAAATAGACACCAAAGGCAAAGGACTGTTTTTCAAATAAGCGAGAAATAACATAAGTGCCAGGTACAGTAGCTAGTAGCGTAAAACCAATACCTAGCAGTGCAGTACCAAGAAAATAACGTGCAATGGTGTATGTTTCATAAAGAAAATAGAAACCACTGACAAAAATGATCAACCCAATAAGTAGTGTAAGGCGAACACTTAATTTACGGATAAGTAATGTAGGTAAAAAACTTGCAAGGCCGCAGGTTAATCCTAATAACGTAAAGCCAAGGCCTGCTTGAGTCCAGTTCCACTCTAGCTCGTTTATCATACTAGGAAGAACAACACCTAAAGAGGTAAATGTGGTTGCGGTAGCTAAAAAATACACAAAACCTAATAATATCAGCATACTCCACTGATAAGCGGGCCCAAAAATCTGTTGCTTGACTTGCATCCTGACTCCATCAAATGGGTGCAGTAACCTGAATAATCAGGAGAAAATAGCGAATAACAGACCTCTTTATCTGAGGTCTGTTCGTTTAAAGGCTATTATTCTCTAACTTTATGAGTCGGACTGCTAGCTTAATTTTTCTAAAGCCCATTTGATAGGGTACTGATAGGCATCATCGAGCATTGAGCTTAATGATTTGAGTGTCTCTTTCAGAGGGAGATTATCGCGGTGCACAAGATTGAGATGCCCAACCTTACGTGCAGGGCGCACTTCTTTTTCATACCAATGTAAATGAACTAATGGCAATGAAAGCCATTGAGGATTGACATCAGTACCAATCAAATTAACCATGACTGCCGGTTGGCAAACCTCAGGTTTTGGCATGGGTAAATCTAAAATTGCACGTAGATGTAATTCAAACTGGCTAATTGAGGCTCCATTTTGTGTCCAATGACCACTGTTATGAACTCGAGGAGCTAATTCGTTAATAAGTAATTTATTATCAACGATAAAGCACTCCATCGCCATTACACCAACATAATTGAGTTTATTAAGGATGGCAGTTAGCATTTTTTCTGCTGATTGTTGTAGTTCCGATGCAGGGGTTGGTAATGCAACACTCATGCGTAAGATGCCATCTTGATGAAGATTGTGTGTTAATGGATAAAAAACACAGTCACCATTGCTATTTCTCGCGCCCACTAGTGAAACTTCACCTGAAAAGGGAATACCTTGTTCAACAATACATTCACCATAAATTTCAGCAGGTAATTGCTGTTCTTCACCGGGATGAATGCGCCATTGACCACGGCCGTCATAACCACCAATACGGCGCTTTACAATAATAAAATCACCCAGTTGAACGAAGATATCAGACCATTGTGTTGGTGACGTTAATGGTTGCCAAGGTGCTGTTGCTAAGTCCAATTCATCGAGAAGTTGTTTTTGAGGCAATCTATCAGCAAGTAATGGAAAAATATCACGGTTTACAAAGTTAGTATGACGTTCTAACTCTTTGGTGAGTGCAGTTTCAGGCCAGCGCTCAATTTCAGCTGTGATTATACTTTTTTGATAGGGAACAGCTTCAGGCTCTGCATCTAATCCTACTGGATAAACCGCAATTCCTAAAGGCTCACCAGCTTGTCTTAGCATTCGCCCTAATTGACCATTTCCAAGAACACAAACTGGCTTCATAGTGCCTCCCTTGGATCTGGGTTATTTAATACATCGTCAGTTTGTGCTGTGCGCCATGCTGTTAGTGCTTCAAAAATAGCAGGTGAGTGTAACGCTAAAATTTGAGCGGCTAATAAAGCAGCATTGGCGGCACCTGCTTTACCAATTGCTAATGTTCCTACGGGAATACCTTTTGGCATTTGCACAATAGAGTAAAGGCTATCAACACCGCTTAATGCTGCACTTTGAACAGGAACACCTAATACAGGAACGAGTGTTTTTGCTGCGAGCATACCCGGTAAATGGGCTGCACCACCCGCTCCTGCAATAATGACATCAAAGCCATTACTTTTTGCCTGTTCTGCAAAGCTAAACAGCTTATCAGGGGTACGGTGTGCAGAGACAATCTCAACATGATAAGGAAGTTGTAGTGCGTCTAGTACATCAGCGGCATGAGACATTGTTGCCCAGTCACTTTTAGAGCCCATTACAATGGCGATACGAGCGGAAGAGGTATTTAGACCAACTTGAGAAGACATTACTTAACTGCTCCTGTAAGCATAAACGGATATAGCCTAATAAACTGAGCATGATAGTATCACGCTAACACGTACAGGAAAACGTTTGCGTAAAGAAAAAACAGCCTTTTTATGAAGAAAATAAGCGAAACAACTTAAAAGGGGAAATGAATCAATTCTATTTTTTCAGCAGTCACTTTAAACATAGAACCTTCAGTATGCCAAGCACCTAATACACCACGATAATGTATTTTGTCATCAATGTTGACTGTATGAATTGCTGGGCGATGCGTATGACCGTGGATCATCCATTCTGTATTAAAATGTTTAAAAGTATCTATCACAGCCTGTGGATTCACATCCATAATGGCATCTGATTTGTACTGATTTTCGTGCTGGCTACGTGAGCGCATTTTGTCAGCGATACGCAGTCGAATAAATAGAGGCAGTAGTGAGAATAGGCGCTGAATAAATTTATTGTGTACTTTTTTACGATAGCGTTGATAAGCTTCATCGTCAGTACAAAGCGTATCACCATGTAAAATTAAGATACGGTGCTGTTCAATTTCGAGCACTTTTTCTTGTGGAAGTAAGGTGATACCACTCTCTTTTGCAAAACGAGAGCCAATTAAAAAATCACGATTTCCATGAATAAAATAGCAAGGCACTCCTGCTTTTTTTAGCGTCATCAGAGCTTGAGCAATTTGTTGATGTAAAGGATTGGGATCATCATCACCTATCCAAAAATCAAAAAAGTCACCTAAGATATAAAGTGCTTTTGCATGAATGGCTTGTTCTTTTAAAAAGCGAAGAAAACCGGCAGTGATTGCCGGTTCATGTTCACTTAGATGCAGGTCTGCAATAAAAAGCGTACACATAAAAAGTGAGGCTTATTCGCTAACCGTGACACTTTTAATGATGATATCTTCACGAGGAACATCTTGGTGGAAACCACTACGACCAGTGGAAACCGCTTTAATTTTATCAACAACGTCCATGCCTTCAACAACTTCAGCAAAGACACAATATCCCCAACCATTTGCGTTTTCAGCACGGAAGTTTAAGAAATCGTTGTCTGCAACGTTGATAAAGAATTGAGCAGTAGCAGAATGTGGATCGTTTGTACGAGCCATTGCTAATGTACCGCGGTTGTTTGCTAGGCCATTGTTTGCTTCGTTTCTTACAGGTGCTTTGGTCGCTTTTTGGTTCATACCCGGTTCAAAGCCACCACCTTGGATCATAAAACCATTGATGACACGGTGGAAAATAGTGTTATCGTAGAATCCTTCTTTACAGTAGTCTAAAAAATTTTCTACGGTTGCAGGTGCTTTGTCTGCAAATGTATTAATCACGATATCGCCGTAATTGGTATGAAAAGTAACCATATTCAGATCCTAATATAATTTTAGCTTTACCCAGATTTGGGCATAAACAACAGTCCCGTTTTTATATCACAGTTGCCTAATTTAGTCAGTATGCATCTTTTTCTCGCTCTACTTTTTCTTGCTAAATAAATCAGTAATAGAAGGAAAAAACACTTTTCGCCAAAATTTAGCCAAATAATAGAAGTTTGATTGTTCGCTATCAACGATTGAACAGTGAAAATAAGCGCTAAGCAGAGTAAGATAAAAACCTTAATCTTGAGTTTGCTTTGCCTTCAAGATCCAATATCCTGATTAATATCATGTTATAGTAGTTGTTATTTTCTTTTATATAAAAACGTAATAAACACGTACAGTTGAAAACGGGAACGTCCACTGATGCTAAAGATTTTTAATACTCTCACTCGCCAAAAAGAAGAATTTAAACCTATCCATGCAGGAAAAATAGGTATGTACGTGTGTGGCATCACTATTTATGACTTATGCCATATTGGTCATGGACGTACATTTGTGGCTTTTGATGCCATAACCCGTTATCTGCGTTACTTAGGATACGATGTTAACTATGTTCGTAACGTAACGGATGTAGATGATAAAATCATCAAACGTGCGATTGAAAATAATGAAACATGTGAGCAATTAACCACTCGTATGTTAGCTGAAATGCACAAAGACTTTGATGCATTAAATATTGCTCGCCCTGATTCAGAGCCGCGTGCAACACACCATATTGCAGAAATTATTGAATTAACAGAAGCGCTAATTAAACGTGGACATGCTTACGTTGCTGACAATGGCGATGTCATGTTTGCTATTGATACTGATCCTGATTATGGCTTACTTTCTCGCCAAGATTTAGAGCAACTACAAGCCGGTGCTCGAGTTGAAGTGGCTAACGTAAAACGCAATCCAATGGATTTCGTCTTATGGAAAATGTCCAAACCGGGTGAGCCAAGCTGGGAATCTCCGTGGGGAGACGGTCGCCCTGGTTGGCATATCGAATGTTCTGCGATGAATGGTAAAGAGTTAGGACATCATTTTGATATTCATGGTGGCGGCTCAGACTTAATGTTCCCTCATCATGAAAATGAAATAGCGCAATCAACTTGTGCCCATGATGGTCCTTATGTTAATTACTGGATGCACTCTGGTATGGTGATGGTAGACAAAGAAAAAATGTCTAAATCACTTAATAACTTTTTTACTATTCGTGATGTATTGGCTTATTACGATGCTGAAACAGTGCGTTACTTCTTATTATCAGGCCATTATCGTAGCCAACTTAACTACACTGAAGAAAACTTAAAACAGGCTCGTACTGCATTAGAGCGCCTCTATACTTCATTACGTGGCACTGATGCAAATGCTCAACCAGTAGGTGGCGAAGCGTTTGAAGCGCAATTTATTGACGCTATGAACGATGATTTCAATACACCAGAAGCCTATTCAGTCTTGTTTGATTTAGCGCGTGAAGTTAATCGTCTAAAATCGGTTGATATGAATGCGGCGAATGGCTTAGCCGCAGTGTTACGTAAGCTTGCTAAAGTATTAGGTTTGTTAGAGCAAGAGCCTGAGCACTTCTTACAAAGTGGTGCTAAAGCGGATGATGCTGGTGAAGTTGAAAAAATTGAATCATTAATTCAACAGCGTAATGATGCTCGTAAAAATAAAGATTGGGCGGCAGCTGATGTTGCTCGTGACGCGTTAACAGCGATGGGGATTGTTTTAGAAGATAGTCCTCAAGGAACAGTTTGGCGTCGTAATAACTAATACGACAATTGAGTAATAACACTTAATGCGTGTTTAATATAAAAATATCGGATATTTAATATCCGATATTTTTTTTGTTTGATGATTAACTTATTGACTAATAATACTTGTTTCTCTTTCGCTATCTTTTTGTTTATCTTCAAAATAAGCAATTACATTTTCAGAGAAAAAGAGTCGATGTGTTAAGATAACGATAATAGAAAAAACAACAAAGCTAACTTCAGACATATTTGTTAATGACATCGAAATACTAAGTATAAAAAAGAGCGAAATAGATAAACATACCCATGAAATTTTTAAAAAAGAGTAAGCATTTCTACTATTTCTAGCTAGTTTTATCCATACTGTAACTTGCATTATCATTGTTATAATTAGACACAGCATGATAAACAATCCCACTAGCATTGTTTGGCCTCCACCCATTGCCATTGCTAATAAATAAATCGGAGCCCCAGCAACTAATATAAATAAACTTACACCCAAAAATAATACTGAAATAACTTGTATCCATAAAAGTACTATGGGCCTTTCCATAACTTCTCCTAAAAACAGAAATAAGTTTTTATTGGCTTTAGAATATCTTTATTAAATTTTATTAAAGTGAAGTTTATCGAATAAATAGAAAAAATAAAGTTTGATTTAATAATAAATAAATATTAATCAATTAAAGAGATTCTATTTTGGATTTTTTATAACCTAGCGTTAATATATTTAATTGAAGCAGTGGTAATTCTACTTAATATTATTCAATTTACCACTGAGTGTTATTACTTATAATTTTAGAGGGGTTAATTCGACTTCAGCCATCATTTTTGCTAATTGTTCGCGATCATGAATACCAACATTGGTTTGGCTTACAGCAAGTGCAGAAACGGCAGTAGCAAGACGTAAGGTGTGTTCACTGGTTTGTCGCATCATTAAACCATAAATTAAGCCACCAACCATTGAATCTCCAGCTCCGACTGTACTCACAACATCACATTTAGGTGGTTTCGCCATCCATGCACCCGATGCATTAACCCACATCGCGCCTTGTTCACCTAATGAAATCACAACGTGAGCAATACCTTGCTGACGTAATGTTTGTGCCGCTTGCACAACATCAGAAAGTTCAGGTAAGGGTCTACCTGCCCAAATTTCTAATTCATGATGATTAGGTTTAACAAGCCAAGGGGAGGCTTTTAATCCCGCGACAAAAGCATCTCGGCTACTATCGAAGATCAAACACATACATTCGCTACGCAAGCGAGTCATCCATGCAGTGAAATCATTGAGATCAACGCTAGGAGGAACACTACCACTGACACAAATCATATCAAATTGACCCGCCCAACTTAGCGTGTCGTTAACAAAGCGAGTCCAGTCTTGTTTTGTGATTTCAAAACCAGAAAAGTTGAAGTCAGTCACTTTGCCATTGGGTTCTGTGAGTTTGACATTAATACGAGTACGACCTTCAACCATTTGAAAACGATTAGCGATACCAGATTCACTAAATTCTTTTTGGAATCCATCTTGGTTTTCTTTGCCTAAAAAACCGCCAACAGTGACATCAACGCCAAGGCTTTTTAAAACCTTAGCCACATTGATGCCTTTGCCCGCAGCATGGAAGCCAGCCGTTTTAACACGATTAACTTCACCAAGTTCAATAGGATTACTTAAACCAACAAGATCATATGCAGGGTTAAGTGTGATGGTTGCTACTCTGTGTTTCATGCTAGTTCCTTACCTTAAATAAAAGAACAGGCATCGATTTTTGCTGTAATTTAGCAAAGACAGAGATACCTTGAGTGGGTAAGCCGAGCATAAAATCTCCTGTTAGATAAAGGGCAAAAAAACTTAAATATCACAAAATAACAACTAAAATAGTATCATTAAGCTGAATCGTTTCAAATTATAACCTGTAATTTAGTACAAACAATGTTCTTTTGCCTAATGAAAGTAGAAATAAATTAGATCTAAATCACATTTTAGTGCATTTAAACATGAATAAACGGATAAAAGTATCAATAAAAAGGTTTGTTGCTGAAGTTTTACAGTAATGGTTAAAAAGTGTTATCCATATATAAAATAATAACTTATAGCACTTCTTTTTATCTATTTTTTTATAAAATGTACAATCTGCTGAACTGCAAGAGGAGATTATAACCATAGATAAGCTTAAAAATGATGATCTAAATTTAAATATATTAAATCAAATTTTATAATTTTGTTTTTATTCAATAGGTTATGTTGATTTATTTTTTTTAATATGAATAAATAAGAAAAAAGAGGAAGAAAAAGCGCATTGAAGGTAAAAAAGGGTTAAAAAGAAAAAAAGCGAGGCTGAGATAGCGACGCTTTTTCAATATTAATTAATTTGCTGATTATTTGCTGACGCTAACGGAAAACTCACCAAAGGTGACAATTTTTCCAGCAACAATTTTACAGCGTTTACGGGTTTCAACTTCACCGTCAACACTCACCAAACCTTCAGCAATGACACTTTTAGCAGCAGCTCCGCTCTCAGTCCAACCTTGAAGTTTTAATAAATCACAAAGCTCGACATAGTCGTGCCCATCTAATTGAAATGTTTCCATCGATTAATTATTTCCTGTTTCAGGGTCGTGATATTCTTCGCATGCTTGCAAAGTATTTTGAATAAGTGTGGCGACTGTCATTGGACCTACACCACCAGGGACGGGAGAAATCCAGCCCGCACGTTGAGATGCTGCTTCAAAATCAACATCTCCGACAACTTTACCACTTTCAAGACGGTTTATACCGACATCAATCACGATTGCACCCGGTTTAATCCACTCACCAGGAATAAAGTTAGGTTTTCCTACCGCCACAACGACTAAATCCGCGTGCTCAACATGAAAACGCAGATCTTTAGTAAAACGGTGGGTAACTGTTGTTGTACAACCCGCAAGTAATAGCTCTAAGCTCATTGGGCGACCAACAATATTTGATGCACCAATAATAACGGCATTTAAGCCATTCATAGGAATATTACAACGCTCTAGTAGAGTGACAATACCGCGAGGTGTGCAAGGGCGTAATTTAGGTGCACGTTGGCATAGGCGGCCGATATTGTAAGGGTGAAAGCCATCGACATCTTTATCAGGATGAATGCGTTCTAAAACCTTAACATTATCAATTCCGGCAGGTAAGGGGAGCTGAACGAGGATACCATCAATGGTGTTGTCTTCATTAAGCTGGTCGATCAGATTTAATAAATCAGCTTCACTGGTAGTATCTGGTAAATCATAAGAGCGAGAAATAAAGCCAACTTCTTCACAAGCGCGGCGTTTACTTCCAACATAAATCTGTGATGCTGGGTTATCACCCACTAAAATAACAGCTAAACCCGGCGCTCGTTTTCCTGCATTAATACGTTGTTTTACTTTTTCTGCAACTTCGCTTCTGATGGTCTGCGCAATCGATTTCCCATCTATAATTCTTGCTGACATCTATACATCCAAATTATTCAATTACGGTATTGGTCTATTTTGTCAGATCAAGAGCAATCTGTCAGTCGAATACTTGCCATATTTTGACCATATAGTTTGATATCGTTGAAAAAGCGTTGACTCTCAGAATGTTGAACGTATAATTCACACCCGTTATCAGCACTCTTGCTGACGTCTAAGTTCTTCTAGGCGCCCTTAGCTCAGTTGGATAGAGCAACGGCCTTCTAAGCCGTAGGTCACAGGTTCGAATCCTGTAGGGCGTACCATTTTAAATCAAACGCTTACATTCATTTTAAATTCTCTACTTTTCTTAAGTGGGACGTATTTGGGACGCTAGCTCCGAAAATGCTGTCTATTTGTCTCACATGTTCAGTTAGGCATAAATAAGTCACCCTATAAATACTCGCAGATTTTCTTGGTAATCTTTCCACTAAGCACTTTCATCTGTTTTACTTTTTTTCTAACCCTCTCTACTTTTTTTGTGTTATTACTTCAAATTGAACTCCGTTATGGATTTAAATATTGATGTATTAAATATAGTTATTACAGTAGATAAAATTAGAGGGCGAATTTGAGAAATAATGTCATTAATATTCTTGATGATATGATTAAGTAATTATTAAAATAAAATGTTAATAGCTAATTTTAAAATCAGAATATAAAATAAATAATTTATTATATTATTTTTTCTAAGTATTAGTCATGATTCAATAATCCATTTGGTTATTTATTAAATAAATTAATGCGTTATAATGACTTTTAAATAAAAAGATTAAAATATACAGATTTAATGCAAATAATATAAATGGAATAAAAAATGCCTTTACCTAACCGATTAAAACCAAAAAAAGTCAGCAAAACTAAACTCAATGAATTGATCGATTTACTACTAAAGATAACTGTTAAAATCGATAATGGTGCAACTGAAAATGATCCCGAACTTAACACCATGATAATAAAATGGAATGCACAAGTAGTAACACCTTGTGAATTTTCAGATTTTCGTGACTACAATTCGTGGACAAGTGCAAAAGAGTTTACAAAAATAGCTTTTAACCAGGTGAAGTATTTAGATGATCTGACTTATAACGAGTTGATTAGTATTGTTGATTTCATATGTTTAGCTGAAGGCAGTGAATCTGAACAATCTTATGCAATAAATTTACTCGAGATAAACTTTAAAGCCTTTTCTTCAGATCTTATTTATTGGCCTGATGAGTATTTTAATCTTGAAGAAGTTGATGATTTATCATCAGAAGAAATAGCGGCTTATTTAATGGAAGGATCTAATCGCAAATTATCTAATGCTCCAGAAATTCTATTAAAATATTCAATCGTTAAAGAAATTAACAATTAATCTTTTATTTTAACAAAAAAATCAAGCGATTGATTTTATAAATAGATGGTTTCTTACTTAAATAAAAAAGATGAAAATTTTCGATGTGCTTTAACTGAAGTAATTAAAATATTAAATCAGATAGCGCTAAACAATATTACTGTATCTTTATCTAAGATTGCGGCGCTTCTTATTTCGTAATACAACAATCTCATTTGATGATAAAGTTGTTTCAGCCCAAGCACTTAGCATGGGTGACATTATTTCGGGTGAAACCAACAAACTTTGTGGCGATATTCCTAATATTAAAGCAATAGCAATAAGCTGATCGACGGTTATTTTCAGATGCCCATTTTCCAAACGTGAATAGTGTTGCTGACTGATACCAAGCCTTCTCCCCATCTCGATACCTGTTATTTTTAATTGCTTTCTTTTTTGTTTAATTCGCTGACCTACAACAATATTAATTGAACTCATATCAACCCCTCTTTTTAAAAGAGATTACCGTAAAAACACTTAGAGATCGATATGGGCGATCAAAAATAGATTATTGATAGTTGGTATCTATCAGTTTTTATTTATTAAAAGATTTAAACCGTTTTACCAAAATCAAATAATTAGATAAATTACATTAGTCTTTAACAGTATTTTTGTTTGTTAATGACGAAATAGGAGTGTTAATTAAGAATAATATGAGTTAATAGGAGGTTGGTAAGAATGGAAGGCTCCATTTTGAGGAACCTGTGTGAAACTATGGGTGATGATTTGTATTGGATGAAAATAAGTTAATATTATTCAAATTGTTACTTAGTTAAACTATTAATTATTCAGATTTTTATCATAAAATAGTATTTTCTTTATCCCAATTTTCTACCCAACCAATTAATTCCTCTAATTGATTTTCAGAGAACACCTTTATACCATGTTGACGTAATAAGGCTGTTGCAACACCTTTATCTGTGATTAAATCAGTACCTAGAATATCAAATGATTATTTTTAATTTGAATAACGGTTTCTGTTTTACCGACACCAAAAATATGTATTTTATTTCAAATTGTAACAATGTTGATTTATAAAGAAAAAATAATACTATTTTTATAAAAGCAATCAAAAAAAGATTTATTTTGGTATTGGTGTAAAAATGAACACTTAAAATTTGGTTATATAGAGATAAATATAATCTTAAGTGTAACCATTTTAACTACTACCTTATTTTCCTCTGAATCAACATCAAATAACCAATCCATCGTTATATTTCTTATCACTATCCCCTTTTTATGTGCTCAATTTATTAACTTAGTAATCTTGTGGATTATTTGTTAATCAAATTATTTTATTTGCAATTTGAATGTGTCATAAACCCATATTTAACAAATAGGCAGTAGATCTTTAATAGTGAAAAATTTTATATTTTGACAAAAAAACCAAAAAAATAACTAGCTGAATATGCTTTCATTTTACTCGATGTACTTAAATAATCGATAAAAAACAAAATGATGATTAATCCCCTTCTTTGCATAAGTAAATTAAATAGTACGGATTTTTAAGAAAAAAACAGACGAAAAGATTTACAAATACTTTACTAATACTTTACAAATGAAATAAGATAGCGTGATTGTTTTAATGCTAATAATTCATTGAGTAAAAGGAACGTGTAAAATGGCGATATCTAGAAGAAAATTTATCATTGGTGGAACAGTGGTGGCTGTCGCTGCTGGTGCGGGTATTTTGACACCAATGTTAACTCGCGAAGGGCGCTTTGTTCCGGGTACGCCAAGACATGGCTTTGTTGAAGGTACTGAAGGTGCTTTACCAAAACAAGCTGATGTTGTTGTTATTGGTGCTGGTATCCTTGGTATTATGACAGCAATTAACCTTGTAGAACGTGGTTTATCTGTTGTCATTGTTGAGAAAGGTAATATCGCGGGTGAGCAATCTTCGAGATTCTATGGTCAGGCAATTAGCTATAAAATGCCAGATGAAACGTTCTTATTACACCATTTGGGCAAACATCGCTGGCGTGAAATGAATGCGAAAGTAGGTATTGATACTACTTATCGTACACAAGGCCGCGTTGAAGTTCCTCTTGATGAAGAAGATTTAGTTAACGTAAGAAAATGGATTGATGAAAGAAGTAAAAATGTTGGCTCAGATATTCCATTTAAAACCAGAATTATTGAAGGTGCTGAATTAAATCAACGTCTTCGTGGCGCGACAACAGATTGGAAAATTGCTGGCTTTGAAGAAGATTCTGGTAGCTTCGATCCAGAAGTTGCAACCTTCGTTATGGCTGAATACGCTAAAAAAATGGGTGTTAGAATTTACACTCAATGCGCGGCTCGTGGCTTAGAAACACAAGCTGGTGTAATTTCTGACGTTGTAACAGAGAAAGGTGCAATCAAAACTTCTCAAGTTGTTGTTGCTGGTGGTGTTTGGTCACGCCTATTTATGCAAAATCTTAATGTTGATGTTCCAACACTGCCTGCTTATCAGTCTCAACAGCTAATCAGTGGTTCACCAACGGCACCGGGTGGCAACGTCGCTTTACCAGGTGGTATTTTCTTCCGTGAACAAGCTGATGGTACTTATGCAACTTCTCCTCGTGTTATTGTGGCGCCAGTAGTGAAAGAATCCTTCACTTATGGCTATAAATATCTGCCATTATTAGCATTACCTGATTTCCCAGTGCATATTTCTTTAAATGAACAATTAATCAATTCATTTATGCAATCAACGCATTGGAACTTAGATGAAGTTTCTCCGTTTGAGCAATTCAGAAATATGACTGCATTACCAGATTTACCTGAGTTAAATGCTTCATTAGAAAAATTAAAAGCAGAATTCCCTGCCTTTAAAGAATCGAAATTAATTGATCAATGGAGTGGTGCAATGGCTATCGCACCAGATGAAAACCCAATTATCTCAGAAGTTAAAGAGTATCCAGGTTTAGTCATTAATACTGCAACTGGCTGGGGTATGACAGAGAGCCCTGTATCAGCAGAATTAACCGCTGATTTATTACTGGGCAAAAAACCAGTTTTAGATCCAAAACCATTTAGTCTTTACAGATTCTAATTTTGTGTTATTCATAAAAAGCCCCCCAGTAATTAGTTATACAATTATTGGGGGGCTTTTTAAATTTGAGTTTTTTTACTAGTTATTTCTTCCTGAAATTATCATCATTTTTGACATATTCAAATGAATCTAAAATGATCCCTGTTATTCTTAATATATCTTCTGGATCATTAATATTTATTCTGTTATTAACTAGTGATAGTCCAGCTCTAGACACTTCATTAGCTAAAACATTTGTAATTTCAATAGGGACAATAATATAAGGGTTATTTTTATCATAAAATCTAACAATCCATCTATTGGATTTTCCTTGATATAATATACCAAAGTAAGATTCTGTATCCTTGTATTGGATCTCCTCAGATCCTACGATAAGCTTAATTTTTTCAAATAATGTTAATTCGTTTTTTGTTGTTATAATATTAGGGTTGTTGGGATCTACAATATTTACAAATTCAGTATTTTTCTGATTACTATCGTTATTTTCTTTTATTTCAGTGGGATCGTCTATTGTCATGGCTTTATTTGATAGACCAGATACAACCATTGCACTAACAGAACGTTCGACAGCTAGTTTTACAAGTGGTGTTATAGAGTCGATGAACCTTTGATTTAATTGTCTCTCAATGTTTGATCGACTAGCTACATATCTGACAAATTCATTATCTACGTCACGTAAGCTTGAACTAATAGTTTTAGTAAAAGCAGATAAATATACACTTTCTTCAGCCAAGGTTCTTAATGCTTCTGGTTTAAATTTATCATGTCTGAACCTGAATAATTGGCTTGCATCTGAATCGCTGACTTCATCCATTCTTATTCTTAAGAAAGGTGTTGGATCCATTACATTTTTTTGTTTTAAATCGGTAAAAAAGCGCCATTCTAAGCCATTAGTTATAGCTGATATTGTAACTTCTGGTGTAGAGTTAAAATATCGTGATAATTGAGGGCAGTGATTATCTAGTTTTTCAGAATATCCTTTTGCTTCAATAAACATTACCGGAACATCTTGGCAGAACAATGCATAATCAACTCGTTCATTTGCTTTAACACCAGGGAAATCAGCACCATATTCAGCCTTAACTTTTTGAGGGTCATAAGGGTTAAAACCAAGGATATCTAAGAAAGGTAATATCAGTGCTTGCTTAGTTGTTTCTTCCGTCGAGCAATGTTGCCCTACGTTTTTGACATGATCCATGTGATTTTTTAGCTTTAATTTAAAACTTTCCATTATTCATCCTAATAATTATTTGCTGAATAAAAAATAATATTATGTATATCAATGACATTCTAATTGTTACTATGCATAAAACACACCTAAATAGAAGTCAGATAACTCTTTCCTTAATAAATTTTAATATAAAATAAAAATAATCAATATCGATAAGCTCACACTTATAGTAAGTAAGTGAACTTCTTGATAAAAAATAAGTATTTATATGTTTTTAGTATTTTTGTTATCAATAAATAAGATTGATAGTGAACAAATCCATTAAAATTATTTTTTAAAAGATTAAAAATAGATATGAATTTTGTTCTTAAATTATAAGTGAGTAGTCTTTTTCAGATTATTTCAATCAGGGGGGATTCATTTTCCTAGGATACTATTTATATATATTAAAACAATACAGAATTATTCTTTATAAAATGATATTCTAATTAAATATATAGATATTTTTTATAGGTTATCAATGTCATTTAAATATATTTCAAATTAAAATAAGCCATTCTATTCAACTTTATGATAACACCATTCATTCTCGGATACTCAGTTCCAAATTGTTATTCTAATATTAATTTAGTTTAAAATAACATATAGAAATGTAAATTATTTTAAATTTGAAATATCGGAATAACCTTATTAACAGAATTCGTGAGAATAAGTAATATTACGATTATTTAATAACTAATAGTTAAGTATTTTCAGTTTATGGATTGATAGTTTACAAACTATAATTCGGTATTTTATCGATGTAATCATCTAATGAAAGAAGGAGAGTAAAGGGATGATTAACACCAAAGTTGGGAATAGAATAAAAATGATAAGAAGACAATTGAAAATAACAGAAAATGAGATGTCTGAAATGTTGGGGATAAGTATGCTACATTATTCTCAATTAGAAAATGGACATTTAAAAATAACAGTAGATCAATTGATTACTATTTCTTATATACTTGGTGTTACACCTCAAAGTCTTATCTTAGAGGCTAAGAAAACAGACTTTATGGTTTTTGAGGATAAGCAGTCGATAACTCAACCAAGTGAAATAGTTATATTTAGAAAAAAGAAAATCGTTTAAAAATCACATTGGTATATTACTTGTTGATATTGAGTTCTGATAAATATATTGAGTCGTTTTCTAGTTGTTTTAATTAAAATTCTATTTCTCAAAACTCAATAACTAATAGCACAAAAGCCATCTTATTATAGGATGGCTTTTGTGTATTTAATGGCAGAGTGTTGTACCTGTTATATGATTTATAGCACCGTTTCTAATCAATAGTTTCTGCATATCTTTAAGATTATTTTGGCAAGCATAACTTAATGCGCTGTGGTTATAAGAAAATAATGAATTATCTTGTGTTGTTGTAACAAGATTAACATCAGCACCTTCAGAAATAAGGTATTCTACGGTATCAAGACGATTATTACTGGCTGCAATCATAATAAATGTTTCACCATCGCTTTCTACTCTTTGGTTATTGAGTTCAATATCGCTTCTCATTAGGTCGTGAATTTTTTTTACCACATTGACATTATTTCCTAATACGGCTGATTTAAAAACATTATAAACATCGTCTTTATCCGTAGCCCAAAGGCTCGCGCCTTGAGAGATGAGATAATCTACCATTTCTTCATCACCAATAAACGCAGCCCATCCCAGAGCTGTTTGCTCTAAACTTCCAGTATCTTTCGCTTCAATATTTTGACCATTGGCAAGCATCTTTTTAACTTCATTTAAATCACCATGTTTAACAGCATCAAACCATAGTGCATTTTTACCTGTACTTGGTGAGGTATAGAATATTCTATGTGGTAAACGTGATTTATTAGCCAACTCAATCATATCAGAATAATTTGATTTAAAAGATTGATATTCGAATGGATTATTCTCATTAATAATCAATGCTTGTGCGCCAAAAGAAACTAATGCCAATGAAATAACAAACATTTTTATATTCATTTAAACACCTTAAAATCGAAATAATTAACAAAACTTATTACAATTAGTTTATTAAAAATTAATATTTATTAGTGTTGGTAATTGAAACAGAATGTAAGTAAGATGTGTCTTGTTAATACGTATTTTCAATAAAGATAAATCTTAGTAATCTATTTTTCCTATTTGATAAAATAAATAAGTATCTTTACTTGTTTTTATTAAAATAGGATGGAAAATACGCATTTTTATCTCTTTATATGAGTATTTTTTTTACGTAAAGATAAAATATTGAAAAGTGAAAAATCTATATTTAATTAATCTTTTATTTTTTATCTTGTTCTCTTATTGCAATAATTAGTTACTTTTAAAATAGCTACTAATGCAGTTTAATTGTCATTAATCAAAAAATTAACTTAGTAATCTATATAAATGATAGATAATGTTGCTCTCATTATATTCATTATTTTTAATATTTAAAGTTTTTGGTCGTTTTACCATCAAGTTATTTTTGATTAATCTTATTATAGAACCTTGGATGGTTTCTATCCATAAAGTTTTAGTCAAATTTCCAGAGAGTAAAAACAGATAAAACTGTTTTTTTGAGATAAACCCCAATAATTGAGCTAGTTATTATTGGAGTTATTTTTGGGAATAATCGTTATCGTTTACGACGATAAATACGATGCTCAATCATCGTACCAATGATCATTAATGGCGTGTTTTCACTGCTAAGTGTTGGATAATCACTATTTAATGGCACAAGTTCAAAATGTTCATTGCCATTAGCATCAATACGAGTTGGTCTATACTTCTTAAATGTTGCTTCTCTTTCATTATTAGCCGCAACAATAAATTCTCCCGGATGTGGTTTTATCTCAGGATCGACAATGATTACATCTCCTGATTTAAAATCAGGTTCCATTGAGTCTCCTTCTATCTTTAATGCAAAAGCACTTTGTGAGAGTTCTTGATCTGTCAGAATATACTCAAATTCACCATCACAATCTGTAATAGGAACACTATGTACTAAGTTTCCCGCTTGAACGTAGCTTATTAGTGGTAATTTTTTCGTATTGATATCATGAACAGGTTGAATATTATCACCCATCATTAACCAACCGGCATCACACTCTAAAGCTCTTGCAATGCTAATAATATTACGAGGTTTTTTTGTTGAACCATCTTCTATTGAAGCCCATGATTGTTGTCTGATGCCAGCTTTTTCAGCTGCTTCAGTCTGAGTAAGCCCCAAGGCATCTCTTCTGGATTTAACTCTATTTGCAAGACTCATGTTTCCCCCTATTAAAATAATACAGATAAAACTGTATTTGACAAACAGATAAACCTGTTATTTAATACAGTTATACCTGTTAAATAATTTATCTAAAAAAGAGTAAATCAAAAAATGATAATTTATAAGGAATCATTTATAGGCTAATAAATATCGATATAACTAGTTTTGTAGTTTAATAATAACAATTATTTATTGTTAGATTACTATTCTAAATAAGAATGGTTTTATTATTAATAATGCCTAAAATATAAATTTCTGGTTTGGTCTTTTTAAGCGGAAGGAGGCGGTGGTCGTTATAAAAAATAATTGAATTTATATTAAATCATCATGTTTATGATAAGTGATGCTTTTTTAGGAATGAAAACATTCTATCTATATTAATTGAAGTGCTAATTATTTAAATATTTATTTAAATAATATGGACGCCCTATTTTTAAAATAAAGGAATATTATGAAACTTATTGATGGATTAAAAAAAGAATTAAAAGGTTTTTTCAATGAAACATCTGAAAATAACTATGTGAAGATTTTTGATACGCCCCATGTATGGGGAATGCCATTTGGTAAAGAAATTATGCCAAAAGCGATAGAGCGTGAGGCTGAGTTTGAACAAGCCATTACATCTATCTTAGATAAAATGCTGTATCGCTGTGATATTTCATCACTTAATGCCCCTGATGAAGAGTGGCGTAAAATTATTCTTGCTGCAATTGATAAATCTTTTTCTGAAAAGAAAGGACGTAAAGATCGCACACAAATTCGATTTTTATTTGCACAGACACCAACAGTTTTATTAAATGGTGTTAAATACTATTTTAGTGGAACGCCTGAATATCTGGCATTGAAAAAAGATCTTATTGAATTAATCAAAGAACGCGGAAAATATTGGGAATGTATTCCAGATATTTGGATTGGTCGCTTTTATCGTATTATTGATGGTCTAAAAGTCTCGTTAGAAAAAAAAGTATTACCTGAAGATTTTATTTCTGAATTAGATACTCGAATGACATGGAACCATACAAAAATTATTGCTGTTGATGGTTGTGAAGCTTTCGTTGGTGGTCATAATTTAAATATGGATCTTTTTAAAAGTTATCCACCAGTTCATGATGTTTCTGTTAAGGTTATTGGCGAATCAGCACTTCATTCCCAATTATTTTTAAATAAAATGTGGGATGTAGGTAACGATTTAATTACGAAAGAATATTTTGATAGTAAAAAAAATGAATGGGTCGCTAAAAAAGCAAGCTATAAGATTATCGATCCATTAACAAAGAGCAGTGTATTAAGAGAAATTAAAAAGAAAAATGAACAAAACTTAGCTCAATCGCCAGATGAAGGCTTTTTCAAAACTGACCGTATTTTCTCTGTAGGAAAATATTGGGAAGGGCCTGATATGCGAGTTGATTATAAGAAAGGTTCCGAGAAAATGAAGGAATACCTTATAAAAAATGCTAAGAAAAAAATTCGTATGTCTCAACAAGATGTAGTGAGTGCATGGAAGAAAAAATGGAAAGATCATCCTGTCTGCCATTGGATAATTGAAGCGTTATTAAAAAATCCAGAGTTAGAAGTTGAAATTGTTGTTTCACCATTAGATGCCGCCGCCGGTGCTAATGGCGACCAATATTCATTTGGCTCTGGAGCACAAAGAACCTTTGAATTATTTAAATATTATCTGACTCATGATGTTGATACAGATGCCGTTATTCCTGATCCTGATAAAATTCGTGAATCAGCATTACGTCGTATTAAAATAGCGCCATTCTTCTTTACCGATAAAGTGCCAAAAGCACTACAAACGGAAGGTAAAACTTATAAATGGCCTGGTGCAGATGAATCATCTTATACCGCCACACTAAAAGAAGCACCACTAAGCGAAGATCCACCGAAACAAGGGGATATTGGTCACCCATTCTGGTCATTGGTTAATGCGAGCGGTATTTACCCTAAAGTCGCTCCTGCACCGGGAAACCACGCAAAAGTAACTATTATTGATGATGAATTGTATATTGTTGGTTCCGATAATATGTACCCAGGGTATTTGTCAGAATTTAACTATCTTGTTGAAGGTGAAGAAGCCGTAAGGACATTTATTGAAGAGTATTGGGATAAATTATGGCGTTATTCTGAACCTCACGCTTTTAAACATAAATAAGTTTAATCAACTCATTTAGTCATAAAAGTGATTGAATATAAAAGGGGAGTTAATCCCCTTTTTATTTAAATATAAAATAACGTATTTATTTAAGATAATCTAATGGCCAGTGTTTGAAATAAATATGATTGGCTTGCCAGTCTACTTTTTCTGTATTGTCGCTTAATAAATACTTAGCCACCGTAAAGGCAAATTCAAAACTTACACCTAATCCTTTTGCACTGATAAACTTTCCATCAACCACAACATCTTGATCAAGATAATGACCATCATCGTATTTATCTGCTAATTTATCGCCAGTACTGTAATTACGACCTTCAAGAAGATGATGTGCCGCTAATACTTTGGCACCAGAAGAGCACAGTGCACAAATATATTTATCTTCAGCAATATGGCGCTTAATAAATTGAATAACTTGCTCGTTAGCGCATAAACGATCTGTGCCTTTAGGGCCACCCGGCATCATTATTGCGTCATAGCTATGTGTGAATTTATCTGCTAATAGAAAATCAGCACTGATTTTAGTTTCAAAATAAGTATTTAATACCAAGCTATCCATGCAAGAAAGTACATCAACATGAATATCAAGACGGCGCATGATATCAATAAAAACAACAGCTTCACCTTCTTCAAATCCATCAGCTAATAAAACGGCAACCTGTTTCATTTTATTTATCCCTTATGTGTTTTTAGTAATGAGTGGATACTTTGAATATGATTAACAATGGTTTCTTTATCTTGTTTATCAATGGTATCTGCTGTGGCAATCCAGCTTCCTCCACAAGCAACAACTTGTGGAATAGCAAGATAATCACTCACGTTATTTAAACTAATGCCGCCTGTAGGCATAAATTGGACTTGGGCGTAAGGTGACGCTAATGCTTTTAGCATTTTTACACCGCCAGAGGCTTCTGCAGGGAAGAATTTAAGTAAGGTTAAGCCTTTTTCAAGAGCAACTTCGACTTGGCTTGGATTATTAATGCCTGGCACAATATCAATGCCGTTATTAAGGCAGTAATCAACGGTACTTGGGTTATAACCCGGAGAAATAACAAAGCTTGCTCCAGCTTCTTTTGCCATATCAGCTTGTTGTGCGGTTAATACTGTTCCTGCACATAAAATAAGCTCAGGAAAGTGCTCATGCATTAGCTTTATGGCTTTGGCTGCTGCCGGTGTACGAAAGGTAATTTCAGCAACAGGTAGTTGATTTTGGGTTAGAATTTCACCCAGCCAGATTGCATCTTCAGCGCGATTAATTTGGATCACGGGGATCACTTTCAGTGATGAAAGAGTATCAACAATTGACTGTGTCATGGTTATCCTTGATTAGTGTGTAGAATGAATCAGTAATTTCATGAGGAATGATGGCGCCATGGTGTTGAATGACGAGTCCAGCTAAGGTATTTCCCCATAAACAGCAGGTCGATAGGCTTTGATTTTGTAGCCAAGCAGCAATAAAAGCAGCATTAAAAGAGTCACCTGCGGCGGTGGTATCAATAACGGAATCAATGGGTTTGGGAGAAACATAGCCAGCATTTTTGCCATCAGACCAGTAAGCGCCATTAGCACCCAATTTGACAATGACGTTCTGATTACCCCATTGATGAAGGCGTTGTGTAATGTCTTGTTCTGTCAGCGCTGGTTTTTGCCAAAGTATTTGCTCATCATCACCAGTGACTAAAGCAATATCACTAATGCGATACAGCTTTTCAAACCACTCTTGTGCATGAGGTATTGAATCCCATAAACGTGGTCGATAATTAGAATCGACAATGAGCGTCATTCCACGCTGTTTAAGTTGCGCTAATAAGGTGAGTAAAGCGATTTTTCCTTCATGCGTTAAAATAGCAAGAGAAATACCGCTAAGATAAATGACGCTATCATCAGGAAGCGCATCGAAACTGTCTAAAAAACGCTTATCGGTCGCAATATAACGTGCGGCGGCATCATTTCGCCAATAGTGGAAACTGCGCTCACCATGAGCATCAATTTCAATAGCATATAGACCAGGAAGTTTTTCGGGAATAGTAATAACAGATTGGCAGTCTATCCCCTCGTTTTCCCATGCTTTCTGCATTAAGGCACTGTAAGTATCAGTGCCTAGTCCTGTCATATAAAGCGGATGTAATGAAGGCGATAGTCGCGATAAATAGAGTGCGGTATTCAGTGTATCGCCACCAAAACGTTGTTGTTGTGGTAAGAACGGTTGACCACTCAGCTCTATCATACATTCGCCAATAATGGCGACAGTTTTATTGGTTTTCACAGTTTTCCATCACTTTTACAGACACGAATTTTATCTGCAACCACAGCTTTCATTGCGGCTTTGCCTGGTACAAGGTAATGACGAGGATCACTTGCATCAGGGTTATCTAAAAAGTATTGCTTGATAGCGTTAGAGAAAGCAATTTTCAGTTCGGTTGCAACGTTAACTTTGCAAATACCTAAATCAATACAACGGCGTACATCGGCATCAGGAATACCTGATGCACCATGAAGAACTAAAGGAATGTCAGTCTTTTGGCGAATAATGGCTAAACGATCAAAATCGAGATGAGGTTCATGTTTGTACATGCCATGCGCGGTACCAATTGCAACCGCTAATGAATCAATACCCGTTGCTTTGATAAATTGTACTGCTGAATCAGGATCGGTGAAAAGCGCATCTTTAGCATCAACGACTAAGTCGTCTTCTTGCCCACCTAAACGACCTAATTCAGCTTCAACGGTACAATCCCAATGATGGCAGAAATTAACCACTTCTTTAACGATACGAATGTTTTCTTCAAAATGAAAATGAGAGGCATCAATCATGGCAGATCGCACACCAGAAATGACTTTATGACAAATATCAGGAATATCTTCATGGTGATCTAAATGTAGGGCAACAGGGATACGATATTGTTCTGCGGCCTGCTGGCAAATAGAGATCAAATAATCACTACCTGCATAAGCAAACGTGCTTGGTGTACCCGCTAAGATAACAGGTGATGCCATCTCAGCGGCTGTTTCCATCACAACTTGAATGGTTTCCAAGTTATGAATATTAAAAGCAGGCACAGCATAATTTTCACGCTGTGCTTTATTGAGCATATTACGAGTAGAAACCAGATACATGTTTGCCTCTCATCTTTCGTTTAATTACGAATCATAATAAACGAAAGAAATAGAAAGGTAAAAGATCTAAATCACATTTTTATTGCCTTCGCACTGAAAGCAAATGAAAGGTGATTAGAAAAAATGTGCCATTTTAGAGCTATAACTGGTGATCCCTTTGCGTAATAAATTATTTTTCGGTCGTCTTGACTGTCCTATCACGGTTTCAGCGACTTTTTGTGCTAAGGTTTGTTTTTCTAAACGGCGGGTTAGTGGTGTTTGCTGAGTTGTATAATCTTCGCAAAAAATGACGTTTACCTCTTGTGTTGCTTTCACTCCAGTCACTAAAGCTTGAATAGCAGGAATTTCGAAACGAAAGTTATCTTTTTCGATAGGTAATGGAAGTGAAGGTGTTTGCCATAAATTGATACGATCAGCACAATAAAGCGCAATAATCACGGCACGTAATGACCAAAAACTACTGGCAGGTCCACTGTAGTTATCAACTAAACGAGGATCGTGAGTAAATAAGCCTTGAGTCGGGGCGCCATTTTTTAATGCCCCTTGAGAAATAAAATAACGTAAACTGCTTTCAAAGGCGCGTTTTGCCTCGCCTACTTTTACTGAAGGACAATGTAAATCGACACCCGCTAATAATGGAGCAGAAACCGCAAGGCGATAGCAGGCACTTCGACCAAAGAAAGGAATACCTTTGGGAGTCATAAAATAAAGGTAATGCTGATTAAAGGTATTAAGTGATTGAGTAATAAATGTCGTATCAAATTGAGGATCAATTTGCGTTAACCAATACAATGAATAGTAAAAGCCCCACGCATTGTAGTAATCATAATTACCTTTTGCTCCATCACGAAACCATCCGTCACCAACATAAAACTCTTTTAATCGTTCATATCGCCAATGGGCAATCGTGTCTTTCCCTGTGAGTGCTTTAATGACAAATTGGACGGTAAGAGGGAAGAAATGCCAGTTATTATCAACAATTTCACAGTGATTAACTTGCTCAAACCAAGTAATAATTTGTTGTTGTGTTGCGGGTGTTAATGTATCCCACACCCATTCACGGCTTATCCAAAGAGTGAGCGCTAAATCAGATGCTTCACAAATTCGTTGATCGTAATCTTCAAGTTTCCCCCAATATCCTTTATGAAGTGGATCAGTGCCATGAATAAAGCTTTGTTTGATCATTAAAGGTAAGTTGAAAGCTTGATGATTTAATCCCATCAATGTACTTTTCTTGCTGCTAACTATCCATGTTGCAAGTAGAGGAAGTACCCTGCTAACACCTTCAAGAGCATCCGTTCTTGCCGTTTGTTGCCCTGGACTTCCGGGATAATAAGCATGAGAGTAACCCCATACTTGGTAATGATGAAAAGCCTGTGTGACATACTGTGTCAGCATTTCACATAAAGAGAAAAGCGACTGACTTTCATCATTAAAAAAGTCAGTGATCGTTTTATCATAGCGACGATAAGCTGATTTTCTGACTAATCGTCGAATGATATTTTCCTTAAATAAGCGTTGGTAGATTTCTACGTTTGGGTGCTCATAAGGGAGTTTGGGACGTGCTGAAGATGCAATTTCAATAGCCATTTTCGTATCTCAGAAAAAAAGACGCATCCTTGCGAAACAGAACGGAAGTTGAATATTAAGGTTTTGCAGAATCCACTAGTATTTGATAGTGATCTTGTCCCCAAAGAACGGGCTTTGGCTTATCTTTGATCCACTGGTAATACGCATTTTTTAGCTCTGCCACTTTTTGTGGATTTTGTTTAGCAAGATCGATTGATTCAGCAGGATCTTTTTTATCGTTAAAAAGTTGAGGCTGATTTTTTCCATCATCATAAAAATAGAGCGCCCATTCACCATCACGTACAGCCCAAGCACCTTTAGAGAGTTTTTCTAAATTAGGATTTGTAGGCGGTGTTTTACGTTGATAGGTTATCCATTGGTGATATCCGTGCCAAAACTCTTGGTTTTCTTCACTATAATGTTTAGTACCAGGGCCGGCCCAATAAAGATAGTTATGCGGGGACTTTGTTGTTTCACCTTTAAGTAAAGGCATGATATTTTTCCCTTCAACGTTTAGATTGTCAGGGATCGCAATACCTGCTGTTTGTAGTGCCGTCGGTAAAATATCAAGTGCGGAGATCATCTCATCACTTTTTGTTCCAGCTGGAATAGTGCCAGGTTGATAAGCAATAAAAGGTACTCTAACGCCACCATTAAACATTTGCCCTTTAAAGCCTCTATCCATCGCATTCATTGGCATTGGTGACTCATTAACAGCACCATTATCCGATAAGAAAAAGATCAGTGTATTTTCTAACTCACCATTTTCTTTTAATTTCGCAATAATTTGACCAATACCTTCATCGGCTGCATTTAATGCAGCAAAGTATTTATCTGCCTCAACATTTCCTGTATCAAATTTCTCCATATATTTAGCGGGAGAAGCTTGTTCTAATGGAATATGGGGAACGCTATATGAAAGATTGATAAAGAAAGGTTTATCTTTATGTTCATCAATAAATTTTAGGGTTTCATCCGTTAAAAGATGAGTGGTGTAACCCGGAGCAGGAACATTGACACCATTACGCCAAAATGCAGGTGAATTCCATAAAGCTACTCCTGATGCGTAATAGCTAAAGTCATAATCGAAACCTCGTTCATGAGGGGCATAACCCGCTTCTGGCGTTGAGATCATATTGTCGTGATAATCACGAGTTTGCTTACTTTCATTAATTTTCGGTTTGCGAATAACTTTTGCGTTATGCCATTTACCAATACTGGCGGTGGCATAGCCATTTTCTTGGAAAAGTGAAGGCAATAGTTTGATATCTTTTGGAATACCTAAAATAGCATCGTCATTACTGTAAGTACCAAAGCTTGCAGGAGAGCGCCCAGTAAAGATACCTGCTCGAGAAGGACCACAAACAGGGTGTGCAACAAATGCATTAGTCATTTTTGCGCCATTTACCGCCATATCGCTGACATTGGGCATGGCAATGCGTGCTGCTTCTACCATTTTGTTGATATCTCCTTCATAACGAGGAGGTGTCGGTCTTTGTGCTAACGCATCCACATCTAAGGTATCTAGCACAAAGTCAAGCTGTCCGGTGCCTAAATCATCCATCACGATCAACAGCACATTCGGTTTTTCAGGTGTTCCACCTGCATTGGCAGATATTGGGGCACTTAAACACGATGTAGCAATGAGCCCAGCGAGTAAGCTTTTTCTAACAGAAGGTAAGGTCACGAATTGTCTCCAGAATAAACAAGATAAAATAAAAATAGGGCTACTTTATGTAGTTTTTTTTCATTGCGGGAAGTGCATCGCTGGCGAGACCTCCTCGTGAAATAGATTGCTGCATTAACTGCATACCTATCGCTGTATGATGAAATATTTGTTTATAGGAACGGCATAGGTAGTTATGACGATGTTTTTCACCTTCAATAGCAATAATGCGATGTTTAGGGCAACCGCCATAACATAAGCTTTGCACTTCACACTGTTTACAAAGGCTGGTTTGTTTATCGTATTTATTTTGACCAAAGCGCTGTTGCTGTTTTGATGTTGCTAAGCGAGCAAGGCTATTTTGATGGATATTGCCTAAATTATTGGCGGGATAAACATAGTGATCACAAGAATAAACATCACCATTTGCCTCAATGATTAACGCCTGACCACAGGTTTTCGATTGAATACATGTTGATGCAGGATATCCCATCCATGTGCCTAATAAGCTATCAAATAAACGAATATATATTTTTCCAATATCGCCTTGGCGTATCCATTCATTAAACACTTCTGTCATAAATTGTCCGTAGCCTTCGGCTGGAACAGAAAATGGGGCCAGTTGTGCATTGGGGCCAGGGGCATAATGTCCGCCATGAGTATGAGGAAAGCGTCTATCGACTTCGACAATGGGAATAAATTGAAAGAATGTTGAACCTAATTCTTTTAAGGCTTGGTAGGTTTCTTTTCCTTTATTCCAATTTTGGTCGTTAACTACTGTGAGTGTATTAAATTCGACGCCATATTCGTTTAGTAGCTTAATTGCACGTTTTACTCGTTCAAAAGTAGGGCTACCATTGACTGAAATACGATATTTATCGTGAACTGCTTCAATACCATCGATGGAAACGCCTAATAGAAAATGGTTATCCGCAAAAAATTGTGCCCATTGGCGATTAATGGCGATTGCATTGGTTTGTACGCTATTTGTGATTGTCTTGCCGTTAGCAAATTGCTTTTGGTATTTAACGACTTGCTCAAAGAAGGCTAATCCAGCAAGTGTTGGTTCTCCTCCTTGCCAAGAAAAATCAACCTGGTCGCCACTGTGTGACTGTATATAGTCTTTAATATAACGACGAAGGACACCATCAGGCATGACGGTATGACCTGTCTCTTTTTCTTCATCTTGAAAAATATTTTCTTTTTCCAGATAAAAGCAGTATTCACACTTAATATTACAGTGGTAGCTTGTGGGTTTTGCCATCATATGAAAATAAGCAGGTTGATTTAATGCCATTCGTCATTTCCTGAGTTTCTTTTTTATCCTGTTACATTACGTAAAATTTATCAAAACAAAAGAGATTAAAATCACAAATACGAAATATCGAAAGTAAATGAAAGTTAATTTCGAAAGATGAGAACTTAAATTTTCGATTAAAATACTTTCGATTCGATACTATTTCATGTTTTATTGACTATTTGAGCTATTTATTTTGATTTGTTTTTCGAAAAGAAATGCATGGCATGGAGTTTAAAGCTGTTTATTGTGTGTTTGTGTGATATTAAATCTATATTATTGTGTTTTATCTAGCTATATATGGTGTGATCATAAGTATAGCATTGCGTTATATCATTTTATTTATTGGAAACTGGCGGTCTCAAGGCTATTATTGAAGCTACACGAAAATAATCGTAAGTAATCGATGATGATTCGAAACTTTGTGAAAGAGATCAAAAGTTTTGTTTTTTTGCATTGTCGGTAAAAATTGGCGTAGTAAACTACATTCGAAATCAATCGAAAGAAAGTCTTTTGGTTTCGTAAGGAGACGAAAGTGAAAGCGGCAGTTGAGAGGCGTATGGAAATCCTCGATATGGTAAACCAACAAGGTAAAGCCAGAGTCGAAGATCTCGCTGAATTATTTAAAGTCTCAAGTGTCACTATCCGCAGCGATCTAAGTTTTCTTGAGAAAAATGGTTATATCGTTCGCTCTCATGGTGCAGCAATTCCTAATACGGGATTTATTGCCGAATTGAGTATCCACGAAAAACGTGGGCAAAACGCGGGCATTAAAACATTAATCGGGAAAGCTGCCGCAACGCTGATAAAGGATGGAGACACCGTCATTCTTGACTCGGGGACAACTACTCGCGAAATCGCGACACATTTAAAGTCGCGCGAAAATGTAGTGGTCATGACTAACGGTCTGGATGTCGCAATGGAGTTAGCAAATACCTCAGGTGTGGAAGTATTAATGACCGGTGGTGTATTGCGAAAAAGTGCGTTGTCTTTTTCAGGCTCACAAGCTGAAAATAGCCTTAGAAATTATCGATTTGATAAGGTATTTCTAGGTGTTGACGGATTCGATTTACGTGTTGGTATCACCACACACAATGAACAGGAAGCCAGTCTTAACCGTTTAATGTGTGATATCTCAGAAACGATTATTGCGGTTGCAGATTCTACGAAATTCAGTAAACGCAGCTGTCATATGATCAGAGAGTTTGGTGATATTGATATATTAGTGACCGACTCAGGTATCCCTGAAGAGTATATTCAGGAGCTGAAAGAGCACAAAATCGAAGTGATTATCGTCGACGATAAGGCATCGTAATTTGCTAACTCCATTAGCAACACCGCCGGTGTTGATTATGGAGTTAGTATTTAATGCATCCTTTAGAAAAGATTGTTCAGCAACATAAATCAGGCAAACAGAATGGTATTTATTCTGTTTGTTCTGCCCATCCTTTAGTAATAGAAGCAGCTCTATTACAAGCGCTGGATAATGATTCCTTTCTGCTAATTGAAGCCACCTCTAATCAGGTTGATCAGTTTGGTGGTTATACGGGAATGACCCCCGCTGATTTTTACCAATACGTCATTGAACAGGCTGAAAAAGTAGGTTTTCCTATCGAGAAACTTATTCTTGGTGGTGATCATTTAGGGCCTAATCGTTGGCAACATCTTAATGCCAAAGAAGCGATGGCAAATGCAGACGTGTTGATTGCACATTATGTTGCCACAGGTTTCAAAAAAATCCATCTTGATTGCAGTATGTCTTGTGCTGATGATCCTATCCCGTTAACAGACGAAATTGTGGCCTCTCGCGCAGCACGTCTTGCGGTGATTGCAGAAAATACCGCAAAAGAAACATTTGGTTCTAGTGACATTGTTTATGTTGTTGGTACAGAAGTGCCCGTTCCAGGTGGTGCTGCCGAAGAACTTGATACCGTTGAAGTAACTTCACCAGACGCAGCGCGTAAAACATTAGAGTGTCACCGCCAAGCTTTTCAAAAGGCGGGCGTTTCTGACTGTTGGGAGCGCGTGATTGGTTTAGTGGTTCAACCTGGTGTTGAGTTTGATCACACTGGCATCATTGATTACCAGCCTGAAAAAGCACAGGCATTAAGCCAAGTGGTGAACGATTATTCTCACATTGTTTTTGAAGCACACTCTACGGACTATCAAACCAAAGAGGCTTATAAACAATTAGTTCATGACCATTTTGCCATTTTAAAAGTTGGGCCTGCCTTAACCTTTGCTATGCGTGAAGGTTTATACGCACTCTGCTCGATTGAAGAAACATTATTCCCTCAAGATCAGTGCTCTAAATTGCGTGAAAAAATGGAACAACTGATGTGCCGTGAGCCAGGGTTTTGGCAAAAATACTATCATGGTGATGAACGTCAACAAGCCTTTGCTCGAGTCTATAGTTTTAGTGATCGCATTCGTTATTACTGGCCTGATGCTGAAATTAATGCCGCCATCGACACACTAATGGATAACTTATCCGTTAAACCTATTCCATTGCCGTTATTGAGCCAATATCTGCCTTATCAATTTACCCAATTTAGAGAAGGCATGATTGACGGATCACCTGAATCTTTTGTTATTGCGAAAATACGTGATGTGTTATCGGTTTATGCCGATGCGTGCTATGTCCATTAATTGAGGGAAACCATGGAATATTTAAGTTATCAGACCGCTCAATTAGAGCAACTGAATGCATTTTGGACTGCGAAAGAAATTGAGCAACAACCAGAATGTTGGAAAAAAACATGGCTATCAGTGAAAGAAAATCGTACTGAGATCCAAGCCTTTTTAGATAAAGCGCTCTCATTGCCTTATGCGCGAATTATCTTAACCGGTGCGGGTACGTCTGCTTTTGCTGGAAAAGCGTTAGCACCCATTTTAAGTGGTCATACAAAACGTCGAGTAGATGCAATTGCAACCACTGATTTAGTGGCTGATCCACAAGAATATTTAGCGGAAGACATTCCAACATTACTAATCTCTTTTGCACGTTCAGGTAATAGCCCTGAAAGTGTGGCGGCGTTAGATGTTGCGACTGAATGCCTATCACAATGTTATCACTTAGTACTGACGTGTAATCCAAATGGCAAACTTTATGAGTATTGTCAAAACAACCGCAGTGCATTGGCATTATTGATGCCAGAAGAATCAAACGACCGCTCTTTAGCGATGACCTCTAGCTTTTCATCCATGATGATGGCGGCTGTGACCATCTTTTTAGGTGATAACGTTTTTAGTGACTCAATCGCGCCATTTTTTAGTGATTATAAAGCGCAGTTTGATAAAGCGAATCAAATTATCCGCGAAAAATACGCTGGTAAATTTAAACGAGTTATTTACTTAGGAAGTGGCGGATTACAAGGATTAGCGCAAGAAGCTGCTTTAAAAATGTTAGAGCTAACTGCGGGTAAAGTGGTTGCTAGTTTTGATACTCCATTAGGCTTTCGACATGGCCCTAAGTCTATCGTAAATAAAGAAACTTTAGTGGTGATGTTTTTCTCTAATGATCCTTACACTCGTCAATATGAGACTGACTTATTACGAGAGGTTATTCACGATAATGCATCAGGTAAGGTGATCGCGATCACCGCACGAAATGATAATACTTTCTCAAAAGAGAGTTTTGTTTATATTCCTGCGCTAGAGAACTGTTCAGATGTGGCGCTATTGTTCCCATACTTGATGTTGGCGCAATCATTCGCATTTCACAGTTCCATTGCACTAGGGAATACGCCTGATAACCCGTCTCCGACAGGAGAAATCAACCGTGTTGTACAAGGCGTCACAATTTATCCGTTCTCACTTAAAACAGAAGACACACAGTCTGCTTTAAATTAATAAAATATAATAAGAGAGCTAATCATGAACACACCGAATATTGTCTGGACCCGCATTGATGAACGTTTACTCCATGGTCAAATCCGCATTACATGGGGTAAACATACGGAAGCAAACCTGATTTTAGTGGCTAATGATGACGCAGCAGAAGGCCCCAATGCCGCATTTATGCAAGCTGGAATGAAGGCATCAGCTGGTGGTGAATATGCTGTTCGCTTCTTCTCTATTCAAAAAACCATTGATGTTATTAGTAAAGCATCACCTCGTCAGAAAATTTTTGTTTTGTGTAATAACCCGACAGATGTTGCCCGTTTAGTGGAAGGGGGCGTGCCTATTACTCATTGTAATGTTGGCAATATGCATTTTCATGAAGGGAAACGCCAAATTGCGAAAACCGTGTCAGTCAATGAAACAGACATTGATGCGTTTAAAAGGCTCGTTGCAAATGGTGTGACTTGCACAATTCAAAACACTCCCGATCAGACACCTGTTGATGTGTTAGCACTCGCATCAGCCTGATAATTTCCTGAGCAAAAAACCTGCATTAGCAGGTTTGAGGATTATTTATGATTTTTGAAGCTTCTTTAGTGGCTTTATGGGCCTTCTTTTGCGGTATAGATAAGTATGACGTTGCATTAAATATTCACAGACCATTAATCACAGGGCCTGTTGTGGGTCTGATTATGGGGGATATGCAGGTTGGATTGATTGCGGGTGCAACGTTAGAACTCGCATGGTTAGGACTAGTTCCCAATGCGGGTGCTCAGCCACCTGATGTGACATTAGGGACAATCGCTGCGGTTGCTTTTGCGGTAATGACAAAACAATCACCAGAAGTTGCGATGGGAATTGGGATGCCTATTGCTGTGTTAATGCAAATGCTTGTGATTGGTTTCTTTGCTGTAACCGCTTTCACCATGGGAAAAGCTGATAGATATGCAGAAAGAGCCGATGCAGCGGGTATTTCACGGCTACTGATCATCACGATTACGGTGCGTTCATTACTCTATGCTTTGGTTGCTTTTGTTACGGTTTATTTCGGTGAACATGCTGCTCAATGGATTGATGAAAATACACCAAAAGTCTTGCTAGAAGGCTTAGGTATTGGCGCGAAAATGGTTCCTGCAATTGGTTTCGCCATGTTGCTAAAAATCATGTGGTCAAAAGAAGTGGCAGGTGTGTTCTTTATTGGCTTCGTGATGACGACTTATCTGAAACTTCCAATTATGGCGGTCGCTATTTTAGGCGCGTCAGCCGCAGCACTTTACTTCTTCTTTAGTGGTAATAACAAAAATTCAAGTCAGCAGAATGAGGATTTCGAAGATGGTATCTGATAACAGCACCGCATTGAAAACGCAGGATAAACCAGAAACGGGTTCTTTGATTGATGGCATTGATGAATACCAAGATACCACTGTCAGAAAAGTTATCACTAAGGGCGATCTCTGGAAGTGTGCGTTCCGTGGCTTGTTTATGGAAGGTAACTTCAACTTTGAACGTATGCAAGGTGGTGGGTTTGCGTTCTCAATTATTCCTGCATTGAAAAAAATTCACGGAAATAACAAACGTGACTATGCAACATCATTAAAAAACCATCTACAGTTTTTTAATGCAAGTCCAAAGCTGTTTACCTTCCTATTAGGAACAGCCGTTGCAATGGAAGAAAACAAAGAGAAACCTTCTACTGTTAACGTGATGAAAGTTGCAGGCATGGGGCCAACTGGGGGCATTGGTGACGCTATTGACCATATGACCTTAATGCCACTGACATTAGCATTAGGTGCTTCCATTGCAATGGAAGGATCAATTGCAGGGCCTTTTGTTTTCTTCTTTTTATACCAAATTGTGCACTTTTTAGTGTATTTCGGGCTGATGTTCATGGGCTATCGCGCAGGTACGGCGGCGATGGTTAATATGAGTGATGCCACTGAAAAACTGGCTAAAGCCGCCAATATTATGGGGATCTTTGTCATTGGTGCGCTCTCCGCGACCTTTATCAAGGTGCAAACCACCGCCTCGCTAGAGCTGGGAGGGAAGGTGGTTGAATTACAAACCGCGCTCTTTGACAAAATTATGCCGAATTTACTGCCTCTGTGCTTAGTTTTCCTGATGTACAAAATGGTTAAAAGCACCGGTTTTTGGGGTAAACCTCCGGTATTGATTTTCTCAACTTTAGCCTTTGGCGTTATCGGTCACGTATTAGGATTCTTATAACAGAGAGCCTTTTTCACCGCCGTTATTGTCAGTCGAAATACATTATTAACTTGCTATAAACGGGCAGGAGAGCCTTCTGCTGCCCGCAAGGAGTCACTCATGATAGGTCTTATTGTTTCAGGACATCTTAATTTTGCCTCAGGCATGGCTTCTGCTGTAAAGGCTATTGCAGGCGAACAAGAAGATATCGCGTTTATCGATTTTGTTGAGTCAATCTCTCCTGATGAGCTTGAAGAAAAAATGCGTGAAGCGATCGACTCAATGTCATGCCAGCAATATCTCTTTTTAACCGATTTACCCGGTGGAACCCCTTGTAATCGTGCCATGGCAATTATGATGCAAAATCCCGCAGTTGAAGTGTTAGCTGGGGTCAATTTACCCATGATTGTGAATGCAGCTTTTGAACGAGAAGGATGTTCAACCTCAGAACTAGTGCAAACGCTACGAGAAATTGGTCAAGACAGTATTCAAGATATTCGCGAGCAATTGGCTCAAATAGACAGTAATGATGCTGATGAAGAAGACGGCTTATGAGTCAGCAATATGCCATTTTAGCCGATAGAACCTTTACGCCAGAAGGTATTCGCTATCTCTGTTATGTCCGTGTTAAGGGTGAAAATATTGAATCAATCACCACAGAGGCACCGACAGATTGCCCTATTATTCGCCTAAAAGGGAAATCGTTATTACCTGGTTTTGTGGATATTCATATTCATGGCCGTGAAGGGGCGGATGTAATGGATGCTACTCAACAAGGGTTACAAACCATTGCGGATGCGCTTGTTAAAACGGGCGTCGTTGCATGGGTGGGGACAACCGTTACCGCGCCTATGGAGGATATTCGTGACGCGTTATCACAAGTGCGTGAGTTCTTATCAACGCCACAAACTTCGGGTGCATTGTTACTTGGGAGCTTTTTAGAAGGACCTTATTTTACAGAGCGTCATCGAGGCTCTCACCCTGTTAAATATCTCAAAGCGCCGACAATTTCAGAGCTAGAAACATTACTCGAAAGTGCGGGAGATACGCTATTGCGTGTCGCTGTTGCACCTGAAGCACAAGGCTCTATGGAGGCGATTGATTGGTTGGTCAAGCGAGGTATTAAGCCAAGTGTGGCGCATACCGCGGCAACTTATGAGCAAACTTCAGATGCATTTTTGCATGGTGCTGATTGTGGCGTGCATTTATATAACGGTATGACAGGGCTTCACCATCGTGAGCCTGGATGTTGTGGTGCAGTGTTGTATCACAATGTTTTAGCTGAACTTATTGCTGATGGCATTCATGTTCATCCTGTCATGATGCAATTGGCGTATCGCATGAAAGGATATCAGCAGCTTGCCTTAATTACTGATTGTATGCGTGCGGGTGGTTTACCTGATGGTGATTACACACTGGGCGCACAAACGGTCAGTGTGACTCAAGGTCAGGCAAAAACCGCAGATGGCTCTTTGGCGGGAAGCACTTGTAGCCTAGATAGTGCATTGCGAAATATGGTGCAACTAGCGCATGTGCCCGAATGGGAAGCGGTACAAATGGCGAGTGCAATTCCTGCCGAATATCTCGGTATCAGCGATCAATTGGGTTATATCAAAGCGGGTCGACAAGCCAGCTTTGCTGTGGTGGATGAGTGTTTTCATCTCACCGATACATTCATCAGAGGAAATCATATTTACTCTGTATCCGGGGAAAATGCATAGCCTTTTGGCTTATGCTCCCATCAGTAAAAATGAGGTATTTATAATGGAAATTCGTCAGCCAATTCATAGTGAACACGCTAAAAGGCTTGATACAGAAGGGCTTCGTAAGGAGTTCCTGATTGAGAACCTATTCTGTGAAGGGGAAATGAATCTCACTTATAGCCATATAGATCGTATTATTGTTGGCGGTATTGTTCCTACAACACAACCTTTAGCATTAATGGCAGGTAAAGCATTAGGCGTTGATTTCTTTTTGGAAAGACGTGAATTAGGTGCCATTAATATTGGTGGCGCAGGTAAAGTGATTGTTGATGGAGAAGTGTTTGAGATTGGCCCTCGTGAAGCCATTTATATCGGAATGGGCGCAAAATCTGTTGAATTCACCAGTGATTCTGTAGGAACGCCAGCGCGTTTTTATATGAACTGCGCACCTGCTCATCATACTTATCCAACGCGTAAAATTACGCAACAACAAGCTTCGCCAGAAAAAATTGGTAATGTAGAAAACTGTAACGTTCGTACTATCTATAAATTCTTACACCCTTCAGTGTTACCAACGTGTCAATTATCAATGGGCATGACCGTTCTTGAGCCTGGTAGTTTATGGAACACCATGCCATGTCATACCCATGAACGCCGTATGGAAGTGTATCTCTATTTTGATATGAAAGATGACAATGTCGTTTTCCATTATATGGGAGAGCCAACCGAAACCCGTCATTTAGTGGTTCGTAATGAACAAGCGGTGATAAGCCCTAGTTGGTCAATCCATTCAGGTGTGGGGTCTGCGTCCTATACCTTTATTTGGGGAATGGTCGGTGAAAATCAGGTATTCCACGATATGGATCACGTTGCAATGAAAGATCTGAAATAACTACCACTGAAATAACTACGAATAGTCACATTTTTTCTTACCCTACAGATAAAAAAGGTGTGGCTATAAGGCCACATCTGAGAGGTTACTGATATGAATTTATTTGATTTAAGTGGCAAGGTTGCCATTGTCACAGGTTGTAATACAGGGCTAGGGCAAGGTATGGCCGTTGGTTTAGCGCAAGCTGGGGCTGATATTGTGGGTGTCGGTATTCAAGATGCACCCGAAACGCGTCAGCAAGTCGAAGCATTGGGTCGTCGTTTTCATTACATTACACAAAATTTAATGAAACAAGATGGATTACAAGCTGTGGTAGATGAAGCGGTTTCAGTTATGGGTCGTCTTGATATTCTGGTCAATAATGCAGGCATTATTCGTCGAGAAGATCTTTTGGAGTTTAGTGAAAAAGATTGGGATGATGTTATTGATATTAACCAGAAAACACTGTTTTTCTTATCACAAAAAGTTGCCCGCCAATTTGTGAAACAAGGAGAGGGTGGCAAGATAATTAACATTGCCTCTATGCTCTCTTATCAAGGAGGTATTCGTGTACCTTCTTACACAGCAAGTAAATCTGCGGTGATGGGATTAACTCGTGCATTAGCGACCGAGTTATCTCAATACAACATCAACGTTAATGCGATTGCTCCGGGCTATATGGCAACAGATAATACGGCTGCTTTACGTGCTGATGATGCACGTAATGCAGCTATTTTAGAACGTATTCCTGCAGGACGTTGGGGAACCCCAGAAGACGTTGCAGGTCCTGCGATTTTCTTAGCTTCTAAAGCCAGTGATTATGTTAATGGATACACAATTGCGGTTGATGGTGGTTGGTTAGCTCGTTAAATTCATGGAGAAATAGGATGGAACACGCTAATACAGAGGCTTTGCAAAAAGGTATCGTATTGCAAAATATGAAGCGAGTGTATCGTTACCAATCGGCTAATCAAGTTCGCAGTGTTCGCCGCCGTAGTGGTAAAACTCGTTTTATAAAGGATACGGATTGGGAACGCGGTGTTTTATGGAGTTGCGTAAGTGCTGCATGGCAGGCAACGCAAGACGAAGAGTATCTTAATGGTGTGTTAAATTACACGTTGCATACAGGATTTCGAACAGGACCAAATGCACGTTTTGCGGATGATCATGTCTGTGCTCAAGCTTATCTCGCCATAAGTCCGCTGTTTGAGCAACTTGAAGTGATTGAGCCAACCATTAAAGCATTCGACATTATGCTTAATGATCCTAAGCCGGGTCGTGAAGATTGGTGGTGGTGCGATGCGCTCTTTATGGCTCCTCCAGGGTTTGCTGCATTATCAGAAATAACGGGTGAGCGACGTTATTTAGATTATATGCACACAGCTTATTGGGATGCGATTGAGCATTTACGTGATCCTGAAACAGGGCTTATTTTCCGTGATCATCGCTATATCCCTGATGGTCACGGAAATGAAATGCGTGAAGCTAACGGTGAAAAAGTATTTTGGAGCCGTGGTATTGGCTGGGTTTTAGCTTCAGTTCCTCGTATTCTTCAATATATGCCTGATGATTATCATGGTCGTGAACGCTATATTGTACTGTTTAAAGAATTAGCGACATCCATTCTAGATTATCAACATGAAGATGGTTTTTGGCGAACCAGTTTATTAGATCCTGATAATTTCCCTGCGCCTGAAAGTTCAGCAACAGCGCTATTTTGTTATGGGCTAGCATGGGGAATTAATCAGGGAGTATTAGAGAAAGAAGTCTATTTTCCCGCATTAAATAGAGCATGGGTGGCATTACAAACCTGTATTCATGACAATGGCATGATAGGCTGGGTTCAACTTCCGGCATTTAACCCTCGTGAAGTGAAGTTTGAACATAATATGGATTATGGTGCTGGTGCTTATTTATTAGCAGGGAGTGAAGTGTTAAAACTTTCGTGAAATAGCTAGACCCTTGATATTGACGCTTCGTTTTTTTACACGCTCTATTATGCCTTCCGTGTAATATTTTCCTTATTAGGATGCCGACCAAAAATAGGGGTCGGCTTTTTTTATATTTAACTTAATAAAATAAGAGGTAACAGTAATTTGTTACCTCTTATTG